>JBOHMF010000127.1:0-10533 GCA_050730055.1 Allostellaceae bacterium | reverse complement strand
CCAGGAGGAATCGGAAGTGCATCCGACAATCCTCCTGCTTGCCGCCGGGGTCATTCCCGGCGGCAAGACGGAGAGTACCACCCGATAAGCGGCGGGAAAGGGCGGTCAGCGGCCCTGCGAGGCGCGCTCCCGGTTGAGCGCGAGGAGACGGGCCAGCGCCTCTTCCTCGGCGATGTCGGCGGGCCAGCCATAGGCGGCGGCGACCGCGGCGTCGAGATCGCGATGCGCCGCGGCGAGCCAGGCCGGCCGCGCGTTGTAGAGATTGGTCAGCGTGCGCGTCTTGAGGATCGCGGCGGCCTTGGCATCGACCGGGACGAGGCGGTCGGGATAACCGGCGATGACCTCGGGCACGCGCGCGACAAGGTCGGGCGGATTGAGCCAGGCTTGGCGCAACTCGTCGAGCCGCACTGCCGCCGCGGCGATCGCGAGGGCGCGCGGATCAGCAGCATACTCGGCCGCAGGCCGGTCCGGCGTCAGACCATCGGGGAAGGGATAAGTTCCGAAACAAGTCTCATTGTTGTATGTGGGACGGCCGCCCTCAGATCCGTCGCCGTGGCGCGAACCCAGCCCGAGCGCCCAAGCTTCATGAAACCGGCTGTGCAGCAGGCCGAACACGGTATCTTCGTCACGGGCGATCACGTTTATGCGGCTATCGGGTAGTGCTTGCGGAGCGATCCACAGGAAGAGCCGATGCTTCGCCACTCTCGGGGTGCCGATCAGCCGTGAAAGCCGAGCCGCCTTCGATCGCAAGCCTGGGACGGTTTCACCGTGTTGCCACCAAAACCGCCGTCGCCGCACGCGATTGTTGGTGTCCCGGAACGGCTTCACGGTCGCCCGGACGTATTCGAACGGTGCTTCGTAAAGGGCCGCCTCGCTCTCGGACATCTCATTGAAATCGACAATCCAGGTGTCTGAAGGCCGATCGGTGAGATCCCTCCCGTTCAGCCAGGGCCGGACGACATCGGCATTGCCCCGCCCATTCGGATTGAGCGGCAATTGCAGCCATTCACGCGCCAGATCGCCGGAAATGTCGAAAGGGCCGACTTTGACCGGTCCTTGAAAGCAGATCCCGGCATTTTCGCGGAGCCGCGCGGCCACGGTGAGATCAATGCTCCCGCTGGACAGGTCGGTATGAATGGCTGAAACGGGCTGCCCGTTCAGGCAGAGCGCCGATCCCGCGCCATCCTGTCCGAAGCAGACCAAGGAGACGCGCACGGCCGCGCCGTCGAGTATCCACGGCTCGTCGGCCCACGCGTCGAAAATCGTCGCGACCGCGGCGATGCGATCAAGAACATTGCGGTTCGCACCGCGCCGAATGGCTTGGGTCGCCACCAAACCTGCGCGCCGGAGATGCTTCGCTTCCAGGAGCGCGCGCGCCTTCTCGAACCAATAAGTCACCAGATCGACGCCGCCGGGCAGGCGACCGGCGAACGCGCCGCGAAGCCGCCTTACGTCAGATTGTCCCATCGTGCTCAACATCGCCTTATTGCCCAGAAACGGCGGGTTGCCGATGACGACATCGGCAGCGGGCCATGCGGCCTCGCTGCCGTCCTCATCGAGGATCGCGTCGCGGCATTCGATCGTGTCGAGCGGTTTCAGGATCGGATCGCGGCCGGCGCCAAAACCGTTGCGCAGCATCCACTGGATCTCGCCGATCCACACCGTGACCCGCGCCAGTTCGGCAGCGTAAGGGTTGATCTCGATGCCCTTGACCGCCTGCGGCCCGACCTGCGGCAACTCGCGCGGCAGCCCCAGCGTTTCCGCCTCGACGGCGGCGCGGTGCTCGATGTCCTTGAGCGCGAGCAGCGCCAGATAGAGAAAATTGCCGGAGCCGCAGGCCGGATCGAGCACGCGAAAGGCCCTCAACCGATCGAGAAAGGCGCGGTAGGCGGCCGCGGCCTCGTTCTGCGCCCGCGTGCGGGCGGCGGGCGCCCGCGCACTCCGCGCCCGTTGCAAAGCCGCCGCGATCGTCTCTTTTGTTTGTTCCCATTCGGCAAGCCACGGCCGGGTGATGACCGGCTCGATGATCAGCGCGATCTTGTCGCGGTCGGTGTAATGGGCGCCGAGCTGACTGCGCTTGTCCGGGTCGAGACCGCGCTCAAACAGGGTGCCAAAGATGCTGGGATCGATCTCGGCCCAGTCGCGCCCCGCCGCGGCGCGCACCAGCGCAATGTCCTCGCGGTTGAGCGGCAGCGCGGCGTTGTCGTCAAACAGGCCGCCGTTGAACCAGGCAATCCGCTCAAACCCGACAAACCCGCCCTCCCGCATCGCCGCAAACAGGAGCGCCGCGTGGTGCGCGAACGCCTCGGGCGTGCCGGCCGCGAGATCGAGCATCCTGCCAAACATCCGCTCGGGCAGAAGGCCGACATCCTCGGCAAACATGCAGAAGACCAGCCGGTTGACAAAATGGGCGACCGTACCGGAGGGGTGGCCGCGCTCGCGCAGCCGCGTTGCGAGGCGGGCAAACCCGGCCGCGACCTCTTCGGTCAGGCTCTGCCGGGTGAGACCCGGCTTCAGCCGCTCCGGCTCGGCAAAGGCCCATTTGAGAAGGCGCAGCTTGCGCGCGTCGCGCAGATCGTCGAGCGCAATCTCGTAGGTCTGGCTGACCGTGTTGGTCCAGTTGGTGCGGATCTCAAAGCGGGCGAGATCGCTGACGATCAGCAAGGGCGGGTTTTCGAGGGCCCCCGCATAGCGCAGCAACTGCACAAGGGCGGCCCTCAGATCCTTGCCCTTGCTTTTGTATTCCCAGGCAAAGCAGCCGCGCTTCCAGACATCGGCCCAGCCCTGGCCGCCCGTCGCCTTGGTCGCGCCCTTCTCAAAGGCATACCACTCACCCCTGGGATCGGCCGCGGCCGGGGTTTCCTCGCCGAGGAGTGCGCAGAGGTCGTTGAAATGGGACTGCGCCGCGGCGCGCTCGGTCAGGTCCGCCGCCTTCCACCTGGCGATGAAGTCGTCCGGGGTCATCAACCGCGGTGATATCGGGTCCTCCCGCCGGACCCAAGCGGAATCCGCCCGTGCTCGCGCGCTGCGAGCGATTTTCGTTGAACCCGCCCGGCGCCGCCCCTACCGTCGCGGCGTTGAACGTGCGGCGGGGAGCCGGCGATGAAAGTCTTTGTTTTTGACCTGCTGGCCTATGGCGAACAACTCGACCATCTGAAGGTCGGCAACGAGTTGCCCTATCCGCTGCCGGCCCGGCATTTCAACCCCGAAGTCGCGGTGCGCACCTATGCCGAGCACCTCGCCGCGTGGGAGGAAATGGACCGGCTCGGCTATGACGGGATCGGCTTTAACGAGCATCATTGCAGCCCCTACGGGCTGATGAACTCGCCCAATCTCCTCGCCGCCGCCGCGGCCCAGCGCACCACAAGAATGAAGCTCCTGATCTACGGCAACCTCTTGCCGCTGCACGAGCCGCTGCGGCTGGCCGAGGAGCTGGCGATGCTCGACTGCATGTCAAACGGGCGCCTCATCTCCGGCTTTGCCCGCGGCATCCCGCGCGAATATCAGGTCCACAACGTGCCGCTTTCCGACTCGCGCGCCCGCTTTGAGGAAGCCTTTGACATCATCACGCGGGCGTGGCGGGAAGAAGTCTTTTCCTATGAGGGCCGCTTCTGGTCCTATCGCGATGTGGCGCTGTGGCCGCGCCCGGTGCAACAGCCGCGCCCGCCGATCTGGATGCCGGTCGTCGGCAGCAAGGAATCGATCGCGTTTGCCGCCCGCCACGATCTGCCGATCACCCCCGGTCTCGGCCGCAGCCTTGGTCTGCGCGACGACATCATCCGCTATTACGCGCGCTGTCTGCGGGAGGCCGGGCACCGCATCACGCCGCAGCACCTCTCGCTCGGGATCAGCGCCTATGTCGCCGATTCAAAGGCGCGCGCGGTCGCCGAGATGGGCCCCTATCACCTCTATTTCAACCGCACCCTGTTCAGCCACGGCAATTTCACCGAGACCAGCCGGCAGCGCGAGACCGGCTATGCCAGCGCCGGCTCGACCGATTACGTCCGCCCGGAAAACCGCGCCGCCGCCGAGTTTGCGCGCGTCGATTTCCGCGGGCTGACGATGGCGGATGTGGCCCGCCAGGCGGAGGGGATGGCTTGGGGCACCGCCGCCGAGGTCGCCGAGCGCATCATCGCCGCGGCCGACGGCGCCGGGGCCGAGACCGTGCAGATCAGCCTCAATCGCGGTGTCCTGCCGCAGGAGATGTTTCTTGAGCAGATCCGCCGCTTTGCCCGCGAGGTGCTGCCGGTGCTCCAGGCGCACCCTGTGACGCATGTGCCGCTGGCCGAGCCGGTCACGGCCTGAGCGATCGGAGGCGAGACGCAGACTAACCTGAAATTAACTTTGCAATGTCTTAAAAGAGCGAGAGTGTTCGGATTGCCGGTATCGGATGGATGGCAAAGAACCTTGACAATTCTGCCAAATCCCGCTTTTATAGACAGCCGATCGGAGCGGCATCGACCGCCCTGCCATGCGGCGGCCTGTTCCCGGCATTCCCTCTGGCCCGCTCGGCGGACCCAAAGCAAGGATAGATCGAGGCATGGGGCGATACCTCGTGACCGGTGGTTGCGGCTTTATCGGATCGCATCTGTGCGAAGCCCTGACCAAGACGGGCGCCGGTGTCAGAATTCTTGACGATTTCTCCACCGGATCGCCCGACAACGCGCCGCGCGAAGCCGTCATCCGGCAGGGCGATGTCGCCGATCCGCAGGCGGTCGCGGCGGCGATGGAGGGTGTGGACGGCTGTTTTCATCTGGCCGCGGTCGCCTCGGTCGAGCGCAGCGCGCGCGATTGGCTCGGCGCGCACCGCACCAACCTGTCGGGGACGATTGCCGTCCTCGACGCTGCCCGCCGCGCGCCGGACCGCCCGGTCCCGGTCGTCTATGCCTCCTCCGCCGCCGTCTACGGCGATTGCCAGGCCCTGCCGCTGCGCGAAACGGTTGCGGCCACGCCCCGCTCGGCTTACGGCGCGGACAAGCTCGGCTGCGAACTGCACGCGCGCGTCGCCGGCGAGGTCTATGGGGTGCCAACCGTCGGTCTGCGGTTTTTCAATGTCTATGGGCCGCGCCAGCACCCGCTCTCGCCCTATTCCGGCGTCATCTCGCGCTTCTGCGAGCGGCTGCGGTGCGGCCGCGCGATCGAGGTCTTTGGCGACGGGCAGCAAACGCGGGATTTTGTCTTTGTCGAGGATGTGGTGCGGGCCCTCGTCGTGGCGATGGCTCGGGACATCGCGCGGCCGGCGGTGTTCAACATCTGCTCGGGGACGCGCGTGTCGGTTCTCGATCTCGCGCGGCTGATTGGCGCGTTGTGCGGCGGTGCGCCGGAGGTCCGGTTTGCGCCGCCGCGGCCCGGGGAAATTGCCCACTCCTGGGGAGATGGCACGCTGGCGCGCCAATCGCTGGCCCTGCCCGACCCGGTGGACTTGCGTACCGGTCTCGCGGCGACACTGTCCTGGATGGAGACCGCCGGGCGCGCCGCGGCTGGCGCGCACGGAGAATGGTTGCCGGCGTGAGGCCGGCCAGACCGGGGCCGTTTGCCGCACCTCCCAGGATGGGATCGCCAATCTGTCGGCGCGCGGGCGCTGTTGGCCGCGGCAGGGAATTCCGCCCTCGGACGGGTCTGGTCCGACAACCGGATCAAAAGCGGTCTGATACCAACCTGCAAAAGCATTGACCCCCGTGCCCGGCCCACGGGTCCGCGCGGAGCGCGGCCCGAGGACAAGCCTTGTGCCGGGCACCCACGCCTTTTTTCAAGCAAGATCAAAGACGTGGATGGCCAGGCCAACCCGCGGGTCAAGCCCGCGGGCTAAAGGCCCACCGGTCAAGGGGTCATTGCTGGTGGTGACTGGTATAATCCGCCCTCGCCGCGAGACGGCGGCCCTTCGGCAAGCTCAGGAGCGCTGCCCCGGCTCGCGCCGGAGCAGCTTTTCCGCCCTGCTGATAGGCAATCCGCCATGGACCGCCGCGCCCGGCCGCGCAAAAAAGGCGGCGCCCAAAGGCGCCGCCGAGATCATCGTTGTGCGTATTTTGCGGGTGTCGGTTTTCTTTACACCCGCTTGTTGCGGCGCAGCCCAAAGAACAGCCCGAGGCCGAGAAGCGCGGTGCCAAACAGGGTCAGCGAGGCGGGTTCGGGGACCGCGTCCGCAGTCGCTGAGAACGACCCCGAAATCGCGCCGGTTGTTTGGTTGAGCGTCAAGGAAACAGCACCCGGCGTGTTCGCAAAACCGGTGAGCGTCAATGTACCATCGTCAACGACGGTGAGCAGATTGAAACCTCCGGATGTAGAGTGGCTAACACTGACGCCGGATGTGGCATCAAAGGTCGCGGTGTTACCACCTTCTGTCAGGGTGAATATTTCGGCAGCCGTGAACGGGCTGTAAGTAAGGCTGCCGGTCGTCGGCGCCATGGTCGCACAGCCGGCGCAAGACGCAATGACGGAGAAGGAACCGGTGTTCATGCCCGGGCTGCTGGCCGGATTGACGAACGTGATCGTGGTGGTCGTGAACGTGGAGTTTCCCGTCAGATTGAGGGTCGAACCAGCGGCGATGAACGGACTGGCGTAGGCGGAACCGGCAAGGGCGGTGAGACCCGTTGCCAGCGCCGCCGCCATCAGAAGTTTTCGACTCATGCCTGCTCTCCAGGTAGATTTCGGTCTACCCAGAACCAGCAAGCGCCGTGCCAATTTAACTTGTGACGGAATTTCAAACCCTTGCAAACCAGGGGTCGGCGCCGCGCGGCAAATCTGTAAAGGGTTCCGACACCTCGGCGGGGGTTGGGCGCCCCCGGTCTTGCGAGTACCCCTCTCACGCGGCCCGGACCGCCCCCGCGTGATCGCGGAAAAGCCGGTGCGACCCGCAGAAACCGGGCTTGGGACGGCGGCGGCGCCCGCAGACGCCGCCGGAACCGCCCTGTTTCTGGCGTCTGTGCGGATGTCGGTTTTCTTTACACCCGCTTGCGGCGCAGACCGATCAGCCCGAGCCCCAGAAGCGCGGTGCCAAGCAGGGTCAGCGAAGCCGGTTCGGGGACCGCGGTTGCGGTTGCGGTCACTGAAAACGAACCCGAAACTGCGCCGGTGGCTTGATTGAGTGTCAAAGAAACAGCCCCCGGCGTGGTGTTAAAGCCGGTTAGCGTCATTGTCCCATCGTCAACGATGGTGAGCAGATTGAACCCGCCGGAGGTAGAGTGGTTAACGCTGACACCGGACGTGGCAGTAAAGGTTGCGGTGTTACCACCCTCTGTCAGGGTGAATATTTCACCAGGCGTGAACGGGTTGTAAGTGAGGATACCCGTTGTCGGGGCCATGGTCGCGCAGGCGGTGCAAGCCGCAATGACGGAGAAGGAACCGGTGTTCATGCCCGGGCTGCTGGCCGGATTGACGAACGTGATCGTGCTGGTCGTGAAAGTGGAGTTTCCGGTTATATTAAGGGCGGAACCCACTGCGATCGGACCGGCATAAGCGGAGCCGGCAAAGGCGAGACCCGTAGCCAGCGTCGCCGCCATCAAAAATTTTCCAGTCACCTTGCTGTCTCCTCAGAGTGTTGGCAGTCAGAGGATCAGCAAGTATCGTGCCATTCGCATTTTTTCCATAAAATCAAATATCTATAAAACGTTGTTTCTGAGGTTTTCTCAAACCGTAAAAAATTCCGACATTAACACACATGAATTTATCATATTTCTTCTACAACACATGAATAATATTAACATGATTTAAATAATACATGTTAAGATTAATAGATTATAATTGTCCTTTATTGCGGATAAACTGCTGAGCCCGACCTCTCATAATCTATCGACGAGGAAGGGGCTTTCGCCTCCGTTCAGGCGCCCAATATGACGGCTGCAGGATCGGACAGGGTGCCGATTTCCGGCCCAAATCCTGCCCTCCGGCGACATCCGCGGTCCCGGTCCTGACCCGTCCGGGACCGGATCGCGCAGGCCAAATGGTTTCTGTCCCGGCGGCCGGTGTCGCATCGGCAGAGAGGTCAGAGTGATCCCGAGGTTACCGGGTAGGGCGCCATCGGCGCCCGGCATCGCGAGCGGGGGCGGGCGTTTCCAGGTGTAAAGTTTACCGACACCTCCGCCAGACTGCGGCTGTCGCGGGGAAGCCGCGAGGTTCGCGTTTGCGGGCGCGCCCGCGTCCCTACCCAGACCGCCGCGCTCCGGTCGCCGCGAAGTGTCGGCCGGCTTTACACCGCGATGCGGCGTCGGCCGCGCCATCCCGGCTTATGGGCGCCCTCAAACAAAGTCGGCAAAGCCGACGCAAAGAGCGCGGCGGCGACAATCGCGTGGCTTCGGCCCGCGCCGCAAGCCGATCCAGACCTCCTGGACAAACGCGCGGTGAGGACCAAATATGCCACGCCGCCCTTGGCGCAGAACCGGCGCCGCGGGTGCGCAACCGGTGGCGGGAGCCCGTAGCTCAGCCGGTAGAGCAACTGACTTTTAATCAGTAGGTCTCGGGTTCGAATCCCGACGGGCTCACCACCGCGCGCGGTCCGGCACCGGCGCACCGGCCCCTATGGGTCCAAGGGGGCGCCGGGGTAGCTGTCGGCCGCCCAGCGGCGCCGACCCGCCGGGCCGCCGTCCCGCCCGGCTTCGCGGCCCCAGCCGTCCCAGCCCGGCCGCACCGCGCGCGCAAAGAGTTCGAGATAGGGTCCCTCGCACAGCGTCTCGATACGCGCGTAAGCCTCTTCGGGCTTGCGGCTGTGCTCGCGGCGCGGGGCGATGATCAGCTTCTTGACGCGGGCACTCCGGCGGCGCGGATGACCGCGCGTCGCCAACAGGCACACCTCCGGGTTGGCCCGGGTCCAGAACCCAAGACCGGCAAAAAAGCTCCTCTCGTCATAACCGAGCGGCGGCGCGGTCTTGTTGAGCTTGGCCCAATAGAACCCAACCGTTTTGTACGTAAAGCCCCAGGCGCGGATCACCGCAAAGGCTTTTTCCAGCAGCGGATCGGTCGCCCACAACAGCAGCACGCAATCCGGCGCCGCCCACTCGCCGACCGGCAGCGCCATGATGTCGGCGAGCGTCATGCAGTCGTACCAGGCTTCCGCGCTGCGCCCCTTCCCCTTGGCCGAAAACGTCGCAAAGGTCCACGGCGGATCGGCGTAGATGACCTTGTAGTGACGGGACAGCGGCGGGTCCATCGCCCTCTCGGAGAGGAAGAGACCATGCTCGCCGGCCTGCGCCCGCGGGTCAATCGCGATCGCGCTCTCCCCTCTCGCCCTCTTCCACCGGCTCCTCGGTCGGGATGCGGTAATTGCCCTTGAGCCAGCGGCCAAGATCGATATCGGCGCAGCGGGCCGAGCAGAACGGGCGATGGCGGGGGTCGGCGGGCTTGCGGCAGACCGGACAGCGGGGCGCAGATGGCGGCGGGGCGGGCGAAGCGGGCGGCATCACGCCCCTGATATGGCCCCGCGCGGCCCGCCCTGCTAGCGCCGCGCGTATTTGACGACACGCCGCGCCCGTCCCCACGCGCCCGGCTGCACAGCATAGAGATCGCCCCGCGAATCGACCCAGATGCCGTGCGTCGAACGCATCACCGGACCGTCGCCCCAGCGCGCCAGCCGCTCGCCATCGAGCGTGAGAATGCTGATCATCCCGCCATTGTGCTCGGGGATGTAAACCGCATCGTCGCGATCGACGTAAAAGAACGCCGGCCCGATCAGTTCGGTCGGCCAGGTCGTCAGGTGATGGCCCTCCTGGTCAAAGACCTGGACGCGGTCGTTCTCGCGATCGGCGACAAGCACGCGCCCGCGCCGGTCGATCCACACCCCGTGCGGCAGGTTGAACTGCCCGGGTCCGGTGCCGGGTTGGCCCCAGGAAAACTGACAGGTGCCGTCGGCCGCGAATTTGTGGACGCGGGCATTGCCGTAACCGTCGGTCATGAACATCGCCCCGTCGGGAGCAAAGGCGATGTCGGTCGGCAGATTGAACGGACCGCCGCCATGCGTCACCCTTTTCCACGCCGAGGAGGTCATATCGTCCTCCGGCACGCCGGTGTCCGAGCGCTTGCCCCGCTCGCCGATCGTGCGCAGCAGGCGGCCGTCGGCGGTGAACTGCATGAACTGGCCGCGATGCTCGTCGGTGAGCCAGACGGTATCCGCCGCATCGATGCGGATCGCGTGCGGGAAGACAAACATCCCCGCTCCCCACGACGACAGAAAATTGCCGTCACGATCAAAGATCAGCACCGGATGCTCGGCCGAGCGATTGAAGCAATAGACCCGGTCCTGCGAGTCGGCGGCGACGGCGCAGGCCCGCATCTCGATGCCGGCCGGCAGGCGCGCCCAATCCTCGTTGACCTCATAGCTGTAGCGGCCGCTGCCGACGATCTTGTCCATCTTTTTTTCTCCCCTCTCGCTGTCCGCTCCGATCGCTCGTCGACCAGCTTAAACCACTCGCACGCCGCCGCAACCGCGCCCGAGCGGGTCATAGCGGAACAACCTCGAAGTGCTCGCGCGCGCGGCCGGGCTCGGGGGTGACCGCGACCGCCCGCCCGAGGCGGCGTTCCGCGGCGGCGAGCGCGCCGGCAGCC
>JBOHMF010000126.1:0-10554 GCA_050730055.1 Allostellaceae bacterium | reverse complement strand
CGGGACCGGGCGCGCTGATCGCAGACGGGGAAAGCGGCCTTCTGGTGCCGCTGGAGGAGGCTCCCGCCGGTCTCGCCCGCGCACTGGCGCGCCTCGCCGGCGATCCCGATTTGCGCGCGCGCCTCGCCGCGGGTGGGCGCCGCGCCTATGAGGCCGGATTTACCGAGGCGGCCGTGGTCGGCCGCTATCTCGATTTCTTTCAGCGGACTCGCGCAAGATGTGCGGCATCGCCGGGCTGATGAGCCGCGACGGCGCGCCGCCGCCGGCCGCGCCGCTGTTGGCGATGGCGCGCGCGCTCGGCCATCGCGGCCCGGACGGCGAGGGCCGCTACCGTTCGGGCGATGTCGCGATGGCGCAGACGCGCCTCGCGATCATCGATCTCGAAACCGGCGACCAGCCGCTCTACGAGCCGGGCGGAGCGGCGCTTGTCGCCAATGCCGAGATCTACAACTATGTCGAGCTGGCCGAGGCGCTGCGCGCCGCGCCGCGCCCGCCGGCTTTTGCGACCCGTTCCGATTGCGAGCTGCCGCTCCATCTCTACCGCCGCCACGGTCTCGATTTCGCCTTGCACCTGCGCGGGATGTATGCGCTCGCCCTGCACGATCCGGTGGCCGGGCGGCTTGTCCTGACGCGCGACCCGTTTGGCATCAAGCCGCTCTATTACGCCGAGCTCGATCAGGGGTTCGCCTTTGCTTCGCAGCCGCAGGCGCTGATCGCCGCCGGTCTGATCGCGCCGCGGCTTCACGTGCCGGCGCGCAGCGAACTCTTGCAGATGCAGTTCACCACCGGCCGGCGGACGGTCTTTGCCGGGATCGAGCGGGTTCTGCCGGGCGAGACGATCGTGGTCCAGCGCGGACGCATCGTCGAGCGCCGGCGCCGCGCCGCGCTGCCGCAAGGCGCCCCGCTGCCGCTCGCCGAGGACGAGGCGCTCCGCCGCCTCGACGCGGTTCTCGCTGACAGCGTGCGGGTGCACCAGCGCGCCGATGTGCCCTATGGCCTGTTTCTCTCGGGCGGCATCGATTCGACGGCGATCCTCGTGATGATGGCGCGGCAGGCCCTGCGTCCGGTCAAGACCTTCACGATCGGCTTTGCCGACACCCCGGTCGCCGACGAGCGCGCCGCCGCCCGCGCCGCCGCCCGCGCCGTCGGCGCCGAGGCGATCGAGGTCGCGTTCGCGGAAGCGGATTTCTGGCGCCTCCTGCCCGAGATCGCCGCGGCGCTTGACGATCCGAGCGCCGATTACGCGATCCTGCCGACCTACAAGCTGGCCCAGGCGGCGCGTCAGGAAGGGCTGAAGCTGGTGCTGACCGGCGAGGGCGGCGACGAGTTGTTCGCCGGCTATGGCCGCTACCGCAGCGCGATGCGGCCGTGGTGGGCGGGCGGGCGTCTGCCGCGCGCCCGTGGCCTTCTCGACGGGCTCGGTGTCCTGCGCGAGGAGATGGCGGGTTGGCGCGACGGCATCGCCGCCGCCGAGGCGCGCAGCAGCGGTTGCGGCCGCACCGCCTTGCAGATCGCGCAGGCGGCCGATTGCGCCGACTGGCTGCCCAACGACCTGCTGTTAAAGCTTGACCGCTGCCTGATGGCGCACGGGATCGAGGGGCGCACCCCGTTTCTCGATCCCGCCGTCGCCGCCTTCGCGTTCGCTCTGTCCGACGACTTGAAGGTGCGGCGCGGGCGCGGCAAATGGCTGTTGCGGCGCTGGCTTGCCGAGCACCTGCCGCAGGCGCGCGCACGCGCCCGGAAGCGCGGCTTTACCGTGCCGGTCGGACACTGGATCGCGCGCCGCGCCGGCGCGATCGGGCCGCTTGTCGCCGCCGCGCCCGGGGTGCGGGCAATCTGCCGGCCGCACGCGGTCGAGCGCCTCTTTGCCGCCGCCGCCGAGCGGCACGCCGGGCACGCCGCCTGGACCTTGCTGTTCTATGCGCTGTGGCACCGCCGTCATATCGAGGGACGGGCGCTGCCGCCGGATACGGCGGAGGCGTTGGCGGAGATGAGATAGCGTATGCTCATCCCCCATCAAGGGGAAGGGTTGACCACCCACACCCTCCCCCATCAAGGGGGAGGGTTGGACGCTTTCGACCATAGGTGCAGGCCCGCTCACACCTCCGCTGCGGGCGTGGCGAGCAGGCGATTGAGCGCGCCGAGCAGCTCCTCGGTGCGGAACGGCTTGCCGAGCCGCGGCCGCCCGCGGAACGGCGTTGCCACTCCCGCGGCGCTATAGCCGGTCAGAAAGAGAAACGGGACCTTGCGTTTGCTGAGAACTTCCGCCACGGGATAGCTGGCCTTGCCGGCGAGATTGATGTCGAGCACGGCGGCGTCGCAATCCTGATGCACGGCGGTCTCGACCGCTTCGGCCAGGTGTCCGACCGGGCCGATCACGGTCCACCCGGCCATGCTGAGGATATCTTTGAGCACGGCGGCGATCAGATAATCATCTTCGACGACAAGGATTCGTGATTTCTCCGGCACGACTTTCTCCTTAATCCGCCGCTTTCGCCGTCGGTCTGAACTGGAAATGATCAGGCGTTGCCGGAATTGCGATCGTGCAGCGCACGGCCTTGTCCGCGATTTCGAGGGTTACCTCGCCATGCAGCTCAAACGGAATACTGTGCTCGATCAGTTTCGTGCCAAAGCCGTGTTTTGATAGCTGGATGACCTCCGGCCCGCCGCGCTCGATCCAGGATAACCGCAACCGCCCCGGACCGCTCCCGGCGATCGTCCAGGCGATCTCGACCCTGCCGCCTTCGGCCGACAACGCCCCGTATTTGGCGGCGTTGGTCGCCAGCTCATGGAGGACGAGCGCCAGGGTCTGCGCGGCGCGCGGTTTCAGCAGGACCGGCGCCCCGTCGATCCGCACATTGTCGCGTTCTTCGCGCGCATAGGGCGCCAGTTCGGCCGCGATCAGGTCGCGCAACGGCACATCGGTCCAGCTCGTGCGCACCAGGAGATCATGGGTCTGCGCCAGGGCGCGCAGGCGGCCGATCAGCGTCTCTTTCGCCTCGCTCGCCGGCAGGGTGCGCTCGGCGATCGAGGAGATGACGGCGAGCGTGTTCTTGACCCGGTGGTTCAGTTCGTTGGCCAGTGTCTTCTGTTTTTCTTCGGCGGCGACGAGGCTGGTCACGTCGATAAAGGTCAGGATGACGCCGTCGATGACGTTTTCGGGGTTGCGGTAGGGCAGGACGCGGGCGAGGAAATACGTCTTCCCGTCGGCGAAATCGACCGCGCGCTCGGCGACCGCGCCGCTGGCGAGGGTCGCGCGCATGTCGCTTGCGAGTTCGGGGTAGTCGATGCGGCTGGTGATGTCGGCCAGCGGCCGGCCGCAATCGCTCGGGATCAGGCTGAAGATCGAGGTCGCCGCCGGCGTGAAACTGCGGATCGCCAGGTCGCGGCCAAGAAACACCGTCGCGATCTGCGTGCTCTGGATAAAATATTGCAGATTGGTATTGGCCTGGTACAATTCCTCGACCTTGCTGCTCAGTTCGGCATTGACGGTCTGCAACTCCTCGTTGGTCGATTGAAGCTCCTCTTTTGAGGTCTCCAGCTCCTCGTTGGTCGATTGCATCTCCTCGTTGACCGAGATGAGTTCCTCGTTCGACGAGCGGAATTCCTCGTTGGTCGTCTCCAGTTCCTGGATCGTCAAGTGCAGGTGTTCGCGGGTTTCCTCCAGCTCCTGTTCGAGTTGCTGAAGGGTGGCTTCGCTAGGCCCATGCTCTTTCCGGTCGTCGGGCGGCGGCATCGGACCCTGATCGATAAAGACGACGCCATAGACCGTTTCGCCGGCCTCGGTGAGCGGCTGGACGGCGAGGCCGACCATCTGAACCCCGCCGTTGACCTGCACCGGGACCCGCTCGCAGAACGCGCGCCGGCCGGTCTCGCGGGCGCGGCGCAGGGTCACGCGCAGATCGGCGCGCAACCCCGGGCGGGCCATTGCGACCACATCGCCGGTCGGCGGTCCGGGCGCGGCTTGCAGATACTCGCCGGTGCCGACCGAGAAATAGAGCGCTTCGCCCGCCTCGTTGACGATGACATAGACCGGCGCGAAGGTTTCGAGCATGGCGCTGGCGAAGCGCCGCAGGGTCTCGACGCGATGGCGCGACGCGGCTATCCGGCCGCCGGGCACGAGGCTGCTGCTGCGGTCCTGCGGCAGAAACGGCCCGAGCGGCACGGCCGCCCGCGCGAGCAGCCCGCGGCGCTGGAAGATGCGGTGTCGCTTGTCGATCGGCTGGAACAGTTCGGGAAAGCGCGACATGTTCTCGGACAGGCCGAGATAGAGATAGCCGCCCGGCCGCAGCGCATAATGAAACAGCGGGATGACCTGATCCTGCAACTGCGTCTGGAAATAGATCAGAAGGTTGCGGCACGAGACGAGATCGAGGCGCGAGAACGGCGGGTCGCGGGTCACGCTGTGGATCGAGAAGATGCACATCTCGCGCAATCCCTGGACGATCCGGCAGGTGCCGGCCTCGGCGACAAAGAAGCGGCGGATGCGCTCGGGCGCGACATCCTTCAAAAGGGCCGCCGGATAGCGGCCGGCGCGAGCGACGGCGAGCCCCGTCTCGTCGATATCGGTGGCGAAGATGCAGATTTTTGGTGAGGCGGGAAGTTTCGCGGCCTCTTCGGCGCACAGGATCGCCAGCGAATAGGCTTCCTCGCCGGTGGCAACGCCCGGCACCCAGATCCGCACCTCGTCGGCCGCGCCCTTGCCCTCGAAGATCTTCGGGATGACCGCCGTTTCGAGCGACTGAAAGGCGTCGGGATCGCGGAAAAAGCCGGTGACGCCGATCAAGAGGTCGCGGAACAGCGCTCCGACTTCGCTCGGCTCCTTCTCCAGGCGCTCGGCGTAATCCTCGATCCTGTCGATTTGCGCGACCTGCATGCGCCGCTGCACCCGGCGCTGAAAGGTGCGGTCGCGGTACTGGCCGAAATCGTGCCCGGTGCGCGCGCGCAGCAGCCGGTAGATCTTCGATAAGGTGCTGGCCGGGGGCTCCGGGACGGCAGGGTTCTGCCTGCGCACATATTCGACGAGCCGGCCGGGGATCGCCTCGACCGGCAGGACCAGATCGACAAAGCCGGCGGCGACCGCGCTCTGCGGCATCTCGGCAAAGCGCGGCCGGCTGTCATTGCTCCCCTGGGCGATGGTCAGCCCGCCGTGCCCCTTGATCGCCTTCAAACCGAGGGTGCCGTCGCTGCCGCCGCCCGACAGCACGATGCCGATCGCCTGCTCGCCCTGATCCTCGGCGAGCGCGGTGAAGAACAGGTCGATCGGGGCGCGCAGGTGCTCGCCGCCGCTGGGATGCAGGCTGAGGCGCCCGCCGGCGATGCCGAGCGTGGCGCCGGAGGGCAGCACATAGACGTGCTCGGCCGCGACCGCGGCGCCGTCCTGGGCCTCGGCGACCGGCATCCAGGTGGCGCGGCCGAGGATCTCCGGCAGCAGGCTCTCGCGGTTGGGCGACAGGTGGGTGACGACGACAAAAGCCATGCCGTGATCGCGCGGCATCGCCCGGAAGAACGCTTCGAGCGCCTCGACCCCGCCTGCCGAGGCCCCGATCCCGACGATCGGGAAACCGGGAGCCACTCGTTCTTCCCCCGCTGTGCATCGCGATTAGCTAATTATAGTTTGGAAAGGATGATATAGCAGGAAAAATCTCCCGGCATTTAAAGCAAACCCGCGAAGGCGGGGAATCACGCGGGAATGACGAAAAAGGGCTGGATGCTCCAAACCGATAGGCAATCCGCTAATCGGCGAGCCGCCAGCGCAAGGCTTCGCCTGCTTGCCCATGGATGCCCTCTCCGCCCTTCAGGGGGGAGAGGGAGGGGGCCCCGCCGCGCAGCAGTGGGGAGGGTGAGGTGGGCGCCGGGGCCCGGTATTTCCCCCACCTCACCCCGACCCTTTCCGCCCCCAGGGGCGGAGAGAGAGAAAAACCGCAGGGCAGGTCAGGGGAGGGGCAGTCATTGCTCACTTGGCCAGGCGCCAGCGCAGGGTCTCGCCGGCGCGAAAGGGGACGATTTCATCCCCGCCGCTGCCGATCCGCTCGGGCACCGTCAAGGGCGCGCGCCGCAGCGTCACCCGCGCCGGATTGACCGGAAGCCCGTAAAAGGCCGGGCCAAAAAGCGCGGCAAAGCCTTCAAGGCGGTCGAGCGCGCCCTCCTCGTCAAACACCTCGGCATAGAGTTCGAGAGCGGCGGGCGCGGTGAAGATGCCGGCGCAGCCGCAGGCGCTCTCCTTGGCGCCGACCGGATGCGGCGCGCTATCGCTGCCAAGAAAGAAATGCGGGTCGCCGCCGGTCGCGGCGCGGCGCAACGCGAGGCGGTGCTTTTCCCGCTTGGCGATCGGCAGACAGTAGAGATGCGGGCGCAGGCCGCCGGCAAACA
Source organism: Allostellaceae bacterium (assembly GCA_050730055.1). Lineage (GTDB taxonomy): Bacteria > Pseudomonadota > Alphaproteobacteria > ATCC43930 > CGMCC-115725 > AP-15. Next base: position 4,182 of record JBOHMF010000126.1, on the reverse strand, counting down.
GCGCGTTGCGGTTGATCATCAGGTGATGCGCGGTGATCGTCGCCGCGAGGTTGGCGCCGCCCGCGGCGACATACTGCACCGCATCCTCGGTGGTAACATGTTCGAGCACGATCTTCAGTTCCGGCAGGCGGCGGCGCAGCGGCTCCAGCACGCGCTCGATAAAGACGGCCTCGCGGTCAAAGACATCGACCCGCGGGCCGGTCACTTCGCCGTGGACGAGGAGCGGCATCCCGATCGCCACCATCCGCTCCAGCACCGGCACGACGCGCGCGGTGTCGGTGACGCCAAAGGCCGAATTTGTCGTCGCCCGCGCCGGGTAGAGCTTGACCGCCGTGAATACCCCCTCGGCATGACCGCGCACGACCTCGGCGGGATCGGTGTCGTCGGTCAGATAGCAGGTCAAGAGCGGCGTGAAATCGGCCCCTGCAACATTGGCGCCCTTTGGCAGCGCAGCGAGGATGCGCGCGCGGTAGGCGCGGGCCAGCGCGGCCGTCGTCACCGGCGGCACCAGGTTGGGCATGACGATCGCGCGCGCGAACTGCCGCGCGGTGCAGGGCAGCACCGTGTCCAGCATCGCGCCGTCGCGCAGATGGACGTGCCAGTCGTCCGGCCGGGTCAGAGTGATCGCGTCCATTGTGGTCTCATCGGCGGTCGCGGGAATGACGAAGGCAGAGCGGCACCCTATATAATATCAAGATCACAAGAACGCGCAGGATCGTGGAGGGCGGCATGACCGGGTGCATCGTCGGCTGGGCGCACACAAAGTTTGGCAAACATGAGGGCCGGGACCTCGAATCGCTGATCGTCGAGGTTGCCGAAGGCGCCCTCGCCGATGCCGGTGTCGCGGCCGCCGATATCGACACGGTCTATCTCGGCACGATGAACGGCGGTTTTGTCCGCCAGGAATTTCCGGCCTCACTGGTCTTTCAGGCCGATCCCGGGTTCCGCTTCAAACCGGCGACGCGGGTCGAGGATGCCTGCGCCACCGGCTCGGCGGCGATCCACCAGGGGTTGAACGCGATTGCCGCCGGGCGGGCGCGCCTCGCCCTTGTCGTGGGCGTCGAGAAGATGACCGGGATCGGCGGCGCGCAGATCGGCGACATCCTGTTGGGCGCGAGCTACAGAAAGGAAGAGGATGGTATCGTCGGCGGCTTTGCCGGCATCTTTGGCCGCATCGCCGAAACCTATTTTCAGCGCTACGGCGACCAGTCCGACGCGCTCGCCCGCATCGCCGCAAAAAACCACAAAAACGGCGTCTCGAACCCGATGGCGCAGATGCAGAAGGACCTGGGCTACGAGTTCTGCCGCACCGTCTCCGACAAGAACCCGCTCGTCGCCGGGCCGCTCAGGCGCACCGACTGCTCGCTGGTGTCCGATGGCGCCGCCGCCGTGGTGCTCGCCGACACCGCGACCGCGCTCGGTTTCAAAAAGGCGGTCGCCTTTCGCGCCGCCGAGCAGGTCAACGACTTTCTGCCGATGAGCCGGCGCGATGTCATCGCCTTTGAGGGGCCGGCGCTCGCCTGGAAGCGGGCCCTGGCTGCGGCGCGGCTCAGTCTCGACGACCTCGATCTGGTCGAGACGCACGACTGCTTCACGATCGCCGAACTGATCGAATACGAGGCGATGGGTCTTGTGCCGCCCGGTGAGGGCGCGCGCGCGATCCGCGAAGGCTGGACCGAAAAGGACGGCCGGCTGCCGGTCAACCCGTCGGGCGGTCTCAAATCAAAGGGGCATCCGATCGGCGCGACGGGCGTGTCGATGCACGTGCTCGCGGCGATGCAGGTGACGGGACAGGCGGGCGGGATGCAGATCAACGGCGCGCGCCTTGCCGGCGTGATGAACATGGGCGGCGCCGCCGTCGCCAATTTTGTCAGCATCCTCGAACCGCTGCGCCTTTAGCGCGGGAGAGAGCGATGGCCGGTTTCCGCGCGCTGGTCCTCCATGAAGAGGGCGGCCGGGTTGTCCCGCGCCTGGAGCAACTCGACGAGGCGCAGTTGCCGCCGGGCGATGTCACCGTCCGCGTCGAATATTCGACCCTCAACTACAAGGACGGGATGATCCTCGCCGGTCAGGGCCGTCTGGTGCGGCGCTACCCGCACATCCCCGGCATCGATTTTGCCGGCACGGTCGAAAGCTCGCAGTCGCCGGAATTCATGCCCGGCGACCCGGTCCTGCTGACCGGCTGGCGGGTTGGCGAACTCCATTGGGGCGGTTATGCCGAAAAGGCGCGGGTCAAGGCCGAGTGGCTGGTGCGCCGGCCGGATGGTCTCGGCGCCAGGGAAGCGATGGCGGTCGGCACCGCCGGGTTCACCGCGATGCTGGCGGTCATCGCGCTCGAACGGCACGGTCTTTCGCCCGATGCCGGCGATGTGCTCGTCACCGGCGCCGCGGGCGGGGTCGGCAGCGTCGCGGTGGCGATCCTGGCCAAGCTCGGGTATCGCGTCGTCGCCGCCACCGGACGGCCGGCGCTTTCCGACTATCTGCGCGAACTCGGCGCCGCCGAACGGATCGAGCGCGCGGCGCTGGCGGCCACACCGGTGCGCCCGCTCGACAGCGAGCGCTGGGCCGGAGCGATTGACGCGGTCGGCGGAACGACGCTGGCGACCATCCTGACGCAGCTCAAATACCGCGCCAGTGTCGCCGCCTGCGGGCTGGCCGGCGGCAACGATCTGCCGGCCAGCGTCATCCCGTTTCTGCTGCGCGGGGTCAATCTGTTGGGCATCGATTCGGTGATGTGCCCGCAGGCGGAGCGCAGAGCAGCGTGGCAGCGGTTGGCGCGCGATCTGCCGCGAGACCGTCTCGCGCGGCTCAGCGAGACCGTGCCGCTGTCTCGGATCGTCGAATTTGCGCCCGGGATTCTGCATGGCGAGGTGCGCGGGCGCACTATTGTCGATGTCACAGGTTGATACTGGAATTGCCCAAGTCCTCAGGATGTTAGGGAGACTGAGACACTAAGGAGAGGCTCCGGAGAAATCCGCCGCGGCACGATGAAAAAGGCATCGAAGAAGACGCGCCTCATCACCAAGGTCCAGCAGGGCCAGATCATCCAGCGCGTTCTTGTCGATGGCTGGAGTCCTGCCGAAACCGCCGCGGCTTTTGGCCTCGAAGTGCGTCTTGTCAAGACCTGGGTTGCCGATTACCGGCGCCACGGCTTGGCGAGCCTCCATCGCCCCCCGAGCCGATCGCTCGCGACCGAGATCTTCCGGCGCAAGCTCGCCTGGCCGCTCGCCGCTGCACTGCACCGGATGAGAGGCGCGGTGCGGCGGACCTTTATCCGCGAACCGGTCGTAGCCGTCCCCTCATTGCTGCACCAGGATCACGATGACCGCCGCGACGGCAACGTGCGGTAGAATAACGCGCTTTTTTGCGCCATGATGCGCAGGGGTGGCGCTCCCTTATCCCGGAGGGTGGCGGCGCGGGGGGCATGGGGACATGCGGGAATTTGCCGTCACGCGGCGCGCGGTTTTGCGCCTCGTCGCCGTTGCCGTGGCGGGGATGGCGACGGCGGCGCGGGCGCACCCTTTGCGCCGCAGGATGCGTCCGCCGCGCCCGGTCATCGTTCTCGATCCCGGCCACGGCGGTCTCGATCCCGGGGCGATCGGCCCGGGCGGGGTTTACGAAAAGACCATCACACTGGCGGTAGCATGGCGGCTCGCCTGGCTGCTGGCGGCGAGCGGGCGGTTTCGCGTGGTGATGACGCGCAGCGATGACGCGTATGTGCCGCTGTCCCGGCGCGTCGCCATTGCCCGCGCAGTGCGGGCGGATCTCTTTCTCTCGCTCCACGCCGATGCCCTGCCGGAAACGGCGATGCGCGGGCTGTCGGTGTTCACCCTGTCAAGCCGGGCCTCCGACCGCGAAGCGGCCGCACTTGCCGCCAGCGAAAACCGGGATGCTGTGCGCGGGATTGGTCCGGCAACGCCGCGCCTTGTGCGCCGCGTCCTCTATGATCTGGCGCGCCAGCAGACCGCGAACGCTTCGCTCGCCTTCGCCCACGATATCCTCGCCGCGCTCGGGCGCGAGGTCGTGCTGCTCGATCATCCCGAGCGTTCGGCGGATTTTGTCGTCCTGACGGCTCCCGATATCCCCTCGGTGCTCGTCGAACTCGGCGTTCTGTCCAATCCGCGCGAAGAGCATTTGCTGGAGCAAGGTGCCTATCAGCAGAAGCTGGCCCGCGGTCTCGCC
>JBOHMF010000125.1:0-10574 GCA_050730055.1 Allostellaceae bacterium | reverse complement strand
GATCAGGAGGGGTGAGGGTTTCAGGCTGAATAGCCCCCCTCTCCGCAAAGCGGGAAAGGGGGCTTTCCGCGCCTACGCCGCCGCGGCGGTGGCGACCTCGCCGATGACGAGGCCCTTGTCGCCGGCAGTGACGTGCACGCTTGCGCCTTCGGGGATACGGCCTTCGAGGATCTGGCTCGCCAGCGGGTTCTGCAACTCGCGCTGGATCACCCGCTTCAACGGCCGTGCGCCGTAGACCGGGTCGTAGCCCGCATTCGCCAGCCACGCGCTTGCCGCGGCATCGATAGCGAGCGTGATCTTGCGCTCGGAGAGCAGTTTTTCGAGCCGCCCGAGCTGGATCTCGACAATCCCTCGCATATCCTGGCGCGACAGCCGGCGGAACAGCAGGATCTCGTCGAGCCGGTTCAAGAATTCCGGCCGGAACGCATCGCGCACCGCCGCCATCACCGACTCGCGCGCAATGTTCACATCGGCGCCATCGGGCAGCGCCGCCAGCGCCTCGCTGCCAAGGTTTGAGGTCAAGACGATCAAGGTGTTGCGGAAATCGACGGTGCGTCCCTGGCCGTCGGTCAGCCGCCCATCATCAAGAACCTGCAACAGCACGTTGAAGACATCGGGGTGCGCCTTCTCGACCTCGTCAAACAGGATCACCTGATAGGGCCGGCGGCGCACCGCCTCGGTCAGGGAGCCGCCCTCCTCATAGCCGACATAGCCGGGCGGCGCCCCGATCAGCCGTGCAACCGAGTGCTTCTCCATGTGCTCCGACATGTCGATGCGGATCATCGCGCCCTCGTCATCAAACAGAAAGGCCGCGAGAGCGCGCGTCAGCTCGGTCTTGCCGACACCGGTCGGTCCGAGAAACAGAAACGAGCCGATCGGCCGGCTCGGGTCCTGCAGCCCGGCGCGGGCGCGGCGGATCGCGTTTGAGACGGCGATGATCGCCTCATCCTGGCCCACGACGCGGCGGCGCAGATTCTCCTCCATATGGAGGAGCTTGTCGCGCTCGCCCTCCAGCATCTTCTCGACCGGAACCCCGGTCCAGCGCGACACCACGGCAGCGATGTGCTGCTCGGTCACCGCCTCGTCGAGCATGCGCGCGTGTTCGGCCGCTTCGCTCTCCTTCAGCTTGCGCTCGAGCTCGGGGATGACGCCGTAGGTCAATTCGCCCGCTCGGCTCCAATCGCCGCGGCGCTGCACCTGCTCCAACTCGGCGCGCGCCTGGTCAAGCCGCTCCTTCAATTTCTGCGCGCCGGCGAGTTTTTCTTTTTCGGCCTGCCATTGCGCGGTCAGTTCGGCCGAGCGCTGCTCCAATTCCTCCAGCTCCTTGACCAGCTTGTCGAGGCGCTCGCGCGAGGCCGGATCACTTTCCTTTTTGAGCGCCTCGCGCTCGATCTTGAGCTGGATGATGCGGCGGTCGAGCTCATCGACCGCTTCAGGCTTTGAATCGACCTCCATCCGCAGGCGTGCCGCGGCCTCATCCATCAGGTCGATTGCCTTGTCTGGCAGAAAGCGATCGGTGATGTAGCGGTTCGACAGGGTCGCGGCGGCGACGATCGCCGCATCGGTGATGCGCACGCCGTGGTGCAGTTCGTATTTTTCCTTGATGCCGCGCAGGATCGAGATGGTGTCCTCGACCGACGGCTCGGAGACGTAAACCGGCTGAAAGCGCCGCGCCAGCGCCGCGTCCTTCTCGATGTTCTTGCGATATTCGTCGAGCGTCGTAGCGCCGACGCAATGCAATTCGCCGCGCGCTAGCGCCGGCTTCAGCATGTTCGAGGCGTCCATCGCCCCTTCGGCCTTGCCGGCGCCGACCAGTGTATGCAGTTCATCGATAAAGAGGACGATCTCACCGGAAGCGGCGATGATCTCCGCGAGAACGGCCTTCAGGCGCTCCTCAAACTCGCCGCGGTACTTGGAGCCGGCGACCATCGCGCCAAGGTCGAGCGCCAGAAGGCGCTTGTCTTTCAGGCTTTCGGGCACATCGCCGTTGACGATCCGCAACGCCAAGCCTTCGACGATCGCGGTCTTGCCGACCCCGGGTTCGCCGATCAGCACGGGATTGTTCTTGGTGCGGCGCGAGAGGACCTGGATCGTGCGGCGGATCTCGTCGTCGCGGCCAATCACCGGATCGAGCTTGCCCTCGCGCGCGGCCGCGGTCAGATCGCGGGCATAGCGTTTGAGGGCGTCATAGCCCTCCTCGGCCGAGGGGCTGTCGGCCGTGCGGCCCTTGCGCACAGCCTCAATCGCGGCGTTGAGACCCTGCGGGGTCACGCCGGCTGCGGCGAGCGCCTTTCCGGCCGCGGTCTCCTTGGCCATCGCCAAGGCCAGCAGCAGACGCTCGACCGTGACAAAGCTGTCGCCCGCCTTTTCGGCGATGCGCTCGGCCTGCTCAAAGACGCGCGCAATCTCCGGGGTCAGATACACCTGCCCGGCGCCGGAGCCTTCGACCCGCGGCACCCCGGCGAGTTCTGTCTCGATCGCGTTCAGCACCCGTCCCGGATCTCCGCCGGCGGCGCGGATCAGATTCGCAGCCAGCCCCTCTCTGTCCTCGATCAGCACTTTCAACAGGTGCTCGGGCGTAAGCCGCTGATGACCGCTGCGCAAGGCGAACGTCTGGGCCGATTGGACAAAGCCTTTCGACCGCTCGGTGTATTTTTCGAATTCCATGAGGTGCGCTCCGCTGAACCGACCGCGGCAGCCCCGTTCGCGGCAGCCCCGCAGCCCTTCCGAAGCCTATATGGTGGCCGTTTCGGGGCCGGGCAACTCCGGCCCTGCGGGAGCGCGTCGCCGCGCGCCGGTCAAAACGGCAGCGGCTGATCGTCCTCCGGCTCGGGCTGCGGCCCTGGAGAGATCACCCCCTCCTCGGCCTCCGGCCGGTCGTCCTCCGGCCCGCTCGCGTCAAGATCGGCCGGCGTCATCGGACGCGGTGCGTGCGGGTTGCCGTCGTTATGGGCATTCATAATGCGAAAATAATGCTCGGCGTGCTGGTACAGGTTTTCCGCCGCGATCCGGTCGCCGCCGGTGGCGGCCTCGCGCGCGAGCGCGACATAGCGCTCAAAAATCTGGTAGGCGTTGCCGCGGATTTTGACGTTGGGGCCGTTGCTTTCAAAGGTCTGTACGCGGTGCGGCGTCCGCCCCCGATTGAAGTGCGGATTGTTCCCGTTATTGCGGCCGTGTGGCCGCTTGTTTGGTCCTGGTCTCATAACACCCGTCTGATCGCGGTGGACATTGTCGGACACTGTCCGGCGGGAGCAGATCCCCGAACTGGCTTCACGCGCATCGGGTAGGTTTGCGCCGCTCTCCTCCCGCAGCGCCGGGCTCCCCAAGGCGCCACCCTAGACGGGACAGTCCCCCTTTCCAACACATTTTTTTAGCCGTCGGGGCCACGGCGGGCGATGACAACGCGCTCGATGCCAGCGAGATCGCGCATAATCGCCTCGATTGTCAGGCCGGCCCCTTTCAGAATCGACGCGACGGTCGAGGCCTGCCCCCATCCGATCTCGCAGGCGAAGAGACCGGCCGGCGCGAGCAGCGCGGGCAGATCGGCGGCAAAGGTCCGATAGGCGGCGACCCCGTCGGCACCCCCATCGAGCGCTCTTTGCGGATCGTAGCGGGCCACCGCGCGCGGCAGATCGGCGAGAGAAGCGGTTGCCACATAGGGCGGGTTGGCGACAACCGCGTCGAATCTCCCGGTCACCGCTCGCGCCCAATCTCCGGCGAGGAACAGGGCGCGATCGGCGAATCCGAGCCTGCGGGCGTTCTCCCGCGCTGTCGCCACCGCCTCCTCGGCGATATCGATGCCGATGCCAAGCGCGTGCGGAAACTCCGCGAGAAGCGCGAGCAGAAGGCAGCCGGTCCCGGTGCCGAGATCGAGAAACCGTCGCCCTTCGCCCTGCCCCGGCAGTCGGCATCGCACCGCCTCGACCAGGGTTTCGCTCTCGGGTCTGGGATCGAGCGTGGCGGCGGACAAGGCAAACTCAAGGCTCCAGAACGCGCGCCGGCCGAGGATGCGCGAGAGCGGCTCGCCCGCCGCCATCCGCCCGAGCATCACCCGGCTGCGTTCGACATCGCGAGCCGCCAGCGGATGCTCCGAGCGGGCCAGCAGTTCTGCCGGGGAGAGGCCAATTGCTTCGCTCAGCAGGCGCCGCGCCTGCCGGCGCGGCTCGGAAAAGCTCGCTTGCACCAGCGCCGCGGCCGCCTCGCCGAGAAGCTCTGCGATCGTCACGCCGCGACCGCGGCCAGCCGCGCCGCCTGATCCTCGGCCAGAAGAGCGTCGATGATTTCGTCGAGCGCCTCACCGGCGAGCACCTTGTCGAGCTTGTAGAGGGTGAGGTTGATGCGGTGATCGGTGACCCGGCCCTGCGGGAAGTTGTAGGTGCGGATGCGCTCCGAGCGGTCGCCGCTGCCAACCTGGGTCTTGCGCTCGGCGGCGCGGGCCGCTTCGCGCGCCTGCCGCTCCCTCTCGTAAAGCCGTGCGCGCAGCACCTTCAAGGCTCTCGCCTTGTTTTTATGCTGCGATTTCTCGTCCTGCTGGATCACGACAAGACCACTCGGCAGATGGGTGATCCTGACCGCGCTGTCGGTCGTATTGACCGACTGCCCGCCCGGGCCACTGGCACGGAATACGTCGATACGCAGGTCCTTGTCGTCGATGCGGACATCGACCTCCTCGGCCTCCGGCAACACCGCGACGGTTGCTGCCGAGGTATGGATACGGCCCGAGGCTTCGGTTTCCGGCACGCGCTGCACGCGGTGCACGCCGGATTCGAACTTGAGGCGGGCGAACACGTCGCGCCCACCGATCGCCGCGCTCGCCTCCTTGAACCCGCCAAGACCGGTCTCGGACACGTCGAGCAGTTCGAACCGCCAGCCCTTGAACGCGGCATAGCGCTGGTACATGCGAAACAGATCGGCGGCAAAAAGGGCCGCCTCCTCGCCGCCGGTGCCGGCGCGCACCTCGATGATCGCGTTGCGCGCATCATCCTCGTCCCGAGGCAAGAGCGCCAGCCGCAGCCGCTGCTCGCGTTCGGGCAGGCGCTCGCGCAGCGCCTTGAGTTCATCCTCAGCCAAGGCCCTCAGTTCGCCGTCCTCGCCCGCGCGCGCCATCTCCTCGACCGCGGCGATCTCCTCGCGCACCCGGTGCAACCCCGCAATCTCCGCGACGATCGGGGAAAGCTCGCTGTATTCCTTTGACAATCGGACGAATTCGGCGCCATCGAGCCCGCCCGCCGAGAGCGCATCGGCGAGCTCGGCGTGGCGTCGTATAAGCTGCTCCAGATGGTTTTCCAGCGCGCCCGTCATGGCGCCGCCGACACGCCGCAGAGCGCCTTGAGCCGCGCCGCGAGTTCGCCGAGCGGCACCTCGCTTTGCGCGCCGCTGTCGAGATCGCGCACCGTCGCAGCGCCGTGCGCCAGTTCGTCCTCGCCCAGGAGCACGGCGGCGCGCGCATGAAGCCGGTCGGCCCGCCGCATCCTGCGCGCCAGGTTCCCGGAATAGCCGAGATCGACGGAGAGGCCGGCACTGCGCAAGGTCTCGGCGAGCGGCGGCGCCGCCTCCTCGCCGGCCGCTCCAACCGGGACGAGCGCGATCGGGCGCGGCGGCGACGGCGGATCGGCGATCAGCATGGAGAGACGCTCGATCCCGGCGGCCCAGCCGACACCGGGCATCCTCGGACCCCCCAACAATTCGGCAAGACCGTCATAGCGCCCGCCGCCCAGGACAGTCCCCTGCGCACCGAGGCTCTCGGTGACAAATTCGAAGGCGGTGTGGGTGTAATAATCGAGCCCGCGCACCAGCCGCGGGTTCAAGCGATAGGCGATGCCGAGGCAGTCAAGCCCGTCGCATACGCGCGCAAAAAAATCGCGCGAGGTCTCATTCAGATAATCCGAGAAAGCGGGAGCGTCGGCGCTGATCTGCCTGTCGCTTTCCTCCTTTGAATCGAGGATGCGCAGCGGGTTCTTGTCGAGCCGGCGGCGGCTGTCCTCGGACAGCTTGGTCTGCCTTGCGGAAAAATAGGCGACAAGAGCCTCGCGATAGCGCGCGCGGCTCTCCGGATCGCCCAGGGTGTTGAGTTCGAGCACAGTCGCCGCGCGCACGCCGAGCGCTTTGAGAATGCGGTCGCCGATCGCGATGATCTCGATGTCGCCCTGCGGCCCCGCCACGCCGAGAAGCTCGACATCGATCTGGTGGAACTGCCGGAACCGCCCCTTTTGCGGCCGCTCGTAGCGGAACATCGGGCCGCTGGTGAAGAACTTGAGCGGCGCCTGCTGGACGAGGCCGTTTGACAAGACGGCGCGCACGATGCCGGCGGTGGCCTCGGGCCGCAAGGTCACTTCCTCGCCGCCGCGATCGGCGAAGGTGTACATCTCCTTGGTCACGATGTCGCTGGCCTCGCCGATCGGGCGGGCGAAGACCTCGGTGAACTCGAAGATCGGCGTCGCCATCTCAGCGTAGCCATAAAGTTCGGCCGTGGCGCGCGCGGTCTCGACGACCCGGCGGTGGCGCCGCGCCATCTCGGGCAGAAGATCCTGGGTGCCGCGCACCGGCTGCAACGGGGGCATGCGCGCATTCTCCTTTCCGTCCCGCAGGTCGTCCGAGGCGGCGGATCGAGATATAGGTGTCGCGCGCGCGTCTGTCGATGCGGGGCTCAGCGCCTCATAATCTTGCCGATCTCGAAATAACTACCCCTGCGACGGGCACGCGAATCTTGGGGTGGAGTGTCGGCGCTCTCCCGAAATCGAGCAAGCAGAGGGGGCGCTTCAGTCCAGAGCGGTCGGTTTGGCCGCTCGAACTCCTGCGACCGCGTTGCTGCCCATCCGCAGAGACCTGCGAATCCGATCGCAGAGAGCCCACGTTAGGCCGAGCACGACGAGGCAACCGCCAGATTTGGTTAACAGATTGGCGCGCCACTGCCATAGTGGGAGGACGAACGGGAACGGCCGATAGGCGGCGAAGGCGGCAGCACTTTGTGACGACAAGAAGATGTCTCCCGGGCGACATCCGTTCTCCCGCCCATAGAGATAGCACGCCGGGTTGCGGAGTGCCGAGCCGACTACGAACGCTTTGGGAAAGCTCTCCAGAGCGTATCCGAAAACTGGCTCATAGCATGGGTAGGCTGACAGCCCGGAGATCAGAGCATCATTGCGCCGGGGCGCGCCTCTCCCCCCAATCCCGACGACGAATGGCACGCGGCCATTCTCAACCAATTCGCGATTCGCGACCAGCACCGGGCGAGGATCGTAAGGCTGTTGCAGATAGTAGGACTGATCGGCGCTAAACATGACCAGCACGGTAACGGCCATTCCCGCCAGGCTTAGGGCAGCGCGCAGCTCCGGGACGTTGACGCGATTATCGAGAATCAGGCCCGCCAACAGGCTCAACGGCAACAGATACAATAAAAACCAACGCACCAGGGTTACGTTCTCTCCGACGTATGGCAATGTCTTCAGCCATGCCGCGAATTCGGCGCTGCCACAGTTCAGCCATAGCGGTATGGCGAGCACGAGTGCGAGGGCCACGAGCTTCAGCAAAGTCACGAGCCGGGGCGGATGACGCCAATCGCGACGCTTGATTGCAACGTACAACGCGGAGCCAATGGCAATCAGCGGCACTATGCCAACACCATAGTCGAATTCGTGCATGCCCGGGAATGTAGGTCTCAGCGAGGGCAAAAACAGCGCACCGTAAAGCATACGAAGCATCTGCCCGGCATCCGGAAAAAGTTCCACTGACCCGGGGCGAGGGAACTGTGCGAGGAAGACGAGCGTCGGCACCAGCTTTGCTGCTGCCAGCGCGCCGCCCAGCAGTGCTGCAACCGGCGCGAGGACCCAGAACCAAACAGCAGGCGGGCGCAGCAGGGCGTGCATCATCCAGACGGCGACGACGGTCAGCGCTATCGGTACTGCAAGATTGCCGGCACCGGCGTACACGATATAAGCGAGGATAGCGCCCGACCCCGCCGCCACTCCGGCACCGCGCGCGACCGCTTCCCAGCAATCAGCAGCCCGCTGCAGCGGGGCCAGCAACAGATAACAGAGCAGGGGTAAGAGTCCGACCACGTAATAGGTGGCATGTCCGATTGCCATTCGATGCAGCAGAAAGCTGTTGAACATGAAGATCATAGCGGCGAGGCCCGCGGCCGGTACCGAAGCCGCGAAGCGCATGCGCATCAACAGGAAGCCTCCCGCCCCTCCGATCCACGCGGAAAGCACGGTAGTCACCAGATATGCCTTTACTGGGTCGACCCGCCATGACAGCAATTGCGGCACTGAATAGAAGATTGACTGAGGATTTGCAATAAACGGCAAGCCTCCGCAGAAGGCCGGTGAGAAATATGGAACTGTGAATACGCCGTTTTTCGCGATCCAGTATTTGCCGGCTAGAAGGAGAGGTAGAAAGTATTCGTAGTCATGGCCGAGTTTTCCATTGCTACCGGGGAAAAATTGGGCGGCGAGAGGGATGTAGGCGATGGCACCGACCAGCAGCGCAACCATAATACCTATGCTGATTAGCGACGCCGGTGCTATCCGGCAGCCGACACCATGGGCGATCCCGCTCCCCGGATATCGATCCCCTGATTTGCTCCAAAATCTGCGAATGGTATCTCTCGATTTCGCTCGCGAAGTCGTTGCCATTCGTCCTCCTTGGGCATAGGCCCGTACAAGCCGATACTCGATCCGATCACAGCTTGCGGGCGCTCGCTACCAGCGATATGCCGAAGGGGAAATCCAGCAGCCGCATGACCTCCTTTTCCACCCTGAAAATCCTGAGAAAGATCTGATTAAGCACTGACGGCGGGAGCGCATCATCATCGGCCTGTCGCAGCCGCAGGTGCTTTTTCATCAGGCGAAACGCCACGATGGGGGGAAATAGCAAGGTGTTGAAGTACTGGCAGTGGATTTCACCAAAGCCGGCAGCCTCTGCGAGTCGAACTGCCGACGGCTTCCGGTAGCGACGATAATGATGATTGCGTTCATCGTGCTCGCCCCATAAGAACATAAAAGCCGGAACGGTGAATACAATCCAACCGCCAGGCTTCAGCATCTCGCGAAGAGCGATGAGACTGCCGAGATCGTTGACTACGTGTTCCAGAACGTCGAGCGCGGCCACCAGATCGAAGGAGCCTCGCTCGAACGGGATCGCATCCGGCAACCGGCCCGGCCGGATATCGGCAATCCCGATGCTGCGGGCGCATTCGAGGCAATACGGGTGCGGCTCAACCGCCGAAACCTGACCAAAACCGGCCAGCATCCGGAGATTGCCGCCGGTGCCGCACCCCGCCTCCAGGATCCGGGCCTGCATCGGCAGGTTCAATTCGCGTAACACATTTGAAAGTATCGCGCGCCTCCCGCGATACCACCAGTGGCGGTCCTCGATGGCACGCATCTGCCGTAGTGCATCTTCTTCCATGTCTTCTCAGCCCGGCGAGCGCGCTGGTGGGCAGAGCAGATGGCGATGGCGTTCATGACCGCGCAAGGCGGGATTCCTTTTGCCGGAACACCCAGAATTTTGAGAGCGTAAAGCTTGCCGAAAATGTGAGGACGCCGGTAAGCGGAAGAGCGCAAAGATCATACAGCCCCGCCCTCACAAGCAAATTCATGCTCTCCACGTTTATTACGAGCGCGAGCGAGACAGTAGCGTAAAAACGCAGCACCTCTGCACAGGTAAGCCGGGTGTGTACACCGAAAGTCCACCGGTGATTGAGCGTAAGGCTCGAAACGGTTCCTGCAATAAACGAAAAAAACTTCGCGACCACAAGGTGTGCTGCAAAGGTAGCGGTCCCGCGTGTCAAAGCGATATAGAACGCGGCATCGACAAGGGTATTGATGATGCCGACCATCATGAATTTCATTACCTGTCGATGCGTCGCGCAACCAAGTTCGCGACCGCAAAGCGTCATAATTATTCGAAACGTGCGCAAGATCAGGAAGGACCTTATGGGAGAATGGTAATGCTGTGGTGAATTTGGGCTGTCGAGAATTTTTGCCAGGGTTGCGAGCCTCCCTGTAAATGCCAATGATTTGGCTCAATGCCTGCATCTGCCGAGGTATGCCTTTTTGCATGTCGCAGCATATCGCCTGTCTTGACCATCGAATCCAGCGGTCTTCTCAATGATATATAAAGGTCGGCCTTTGACCTCTTCATAAATCCGTCCAATATATTCGCCGACGATTCCGAGGATTGTGAACTGTATACCGCTAAAAACCAGCACGACGACCATTAGTGAGGCATATCCGGGGGTATCTATGCCAACGAACGCTATCCTGATGACTAGAAATGCCGCGTATAAGAGCGCTAAAAGGAAAAGGGTAGCACCGAGATAAGAAGCCGCACGGAGTGGCGCCGTACTGAACGCGGTGATGCCGCCGATCGCGAATTTCCACAACCGCCACAAATTCCATGAGGTAGAGCCGGCTGTTCTGCGCGGGCGATCGAAGGGAAGCGTGACCTGGCGAAACCCTACCCATGCGAACAGACCCTTCATGAACCTAGAGCGCTCTGGAAACTGTTTGAGCACATCGACGACTCGACGATCCAGAAGACGAAAATCGCCTACGTTCGGCGGGATTTTAGTG
>JBOHMF010000124.1:0-10636 GCA_050730055.1 Allostellaceae bacterium | reverse complement strand
ACCCGCTGCCACTGCTCATCACTCAAGACGCTGCGATCCAAGGCGAGCCTCTGCTTTCCGGTCTGGCGGTCAAAACCGCAGGCCAGAGAGATCCTCTTGGATCAGCTAAATGTCAACAGGCCCTAGATGACGCTATCCAAATCTGGCATCGGCGGCTGGCAGGCGATGCGCAGCACGTCCTGGCTGCCGAGTTCGGAGTCAATCCGGGACGGATCGCCGAGGTGCTTGCCGGTAAGCGATTTCCGCAGGCGCGAGCGATCGCACTTGGCGGTAACGTATCGGTTGACATTAGAACGTAATAGGAACATTATCGATGCAAACAGCCGGGCGGCTCAGCCGCCCGGCCGAGCGGGGAACGTTTGATGGGAGGCTTTTGTGGATTACGCGGCTTTGGTCGATTCGGTGGCGAACGACGCGGCCTTGCGGCGGCGGCAGATTTTACAGCCGGTCGGCGGCAAGGGCGACAAGCTCTTCCCTCCAACCTACCCCGAGGAGCGGAGCGGCGCGGGACCGCGACATGTCTTCGAGCGGCGGCGGATCGACGGCGCCGAAATCTGGTGCGTGCTCGTCGACAGCGTGCAGAGCCAAGCCAACCGGCTCGAAGAAACGCTGCTCGCGGCGGTGCGCGACGGGGCGATCGCGCTGCCTTATGTCAGCGTCGATTTCACCGGCAAGGAACTCGCCGGAATTGCCGAGATCACCTCGCTCGACGCACCTCACCGGGTCTACGACGCGATCCTGCGCGACAGCCTTCTCGACGGTCAGCCTTTCATGAAAAGCCCGCTCGGGCTGCGCCTCGCCGAGGCGAAACCGGGCGATGCGACGGCGCTGCTGGAGACTTCGCCGACGGCGCTCTTGTTTGGCGCCTGGCATTCGACCGGCGAAGGCGGCGGTCTCGGCGCCAAATTCGCGCGCGTCCTCGTCTCCGAGATCGTTGCGATCGACTGCCCGGTCGAGGAGATCGCCGGCAGCCGCAGCGGCGAGATCGAACCCCGCACCGCCGGTCGGCGCACCGGCAGCCGTATCGACCCGCTCGGCGTCTTGCGCAAGGTCGAGGTGTTCAAGGGCACCAACGGCTGGGACATCAACCAGCAAGGTGCCGGCAAGAACGCCAAGAAAGTACGCCCCTCGGAGATCAATCACGGCAACATCGCGCCGTCGGTCCAGCCGCTGGGGATCACCTGCGACTATGCCGAGCATATGGCCGTGATCAGCTTCGCCGGGCTGCGCCGGCTCGCCTTTGGCGGCGGCGAACGCGACGCGAAGGGGCGGGCGCTGCTCGCCGCGCTCGGTCTCGTCGCGCTGGCCGAGCAGGACGCCCGCGGCTACGCGCTGCGCTCGCGTTGCGATCTGGTGTGCGCGGGCCGCGCTCCTCTCGAACTGGTGCATGCCGACGGCAGGACAGATCCGCTGGGGATCGACCGTGGCAGCGCCCGACAGCTTTACGCGGAAGCTTTTGAATCGGCGTGCGCGGCCGGTTTCAAATTGCCGCGCGAGCCGGTCCGGCTGATCCCGCAGGACAAGCTTGTCGCCATCGTCCGGCAGAGCCAGCGCCTCGCGCTCGAAGGCGAGGGCGGCGAGGCGGACGAGAGCGCATGACCCTCGTCCTCGAAATCGAGCACCTGCTCGGCGTCGCCTTTGCCGCGCGAACCCCGGCGAGTGACCGGCCGGACTGGCCACCGCAGCCCGACCGCACCTTCTCGGCCCTCACTGCCGCTTGGGCGGTGCGCGGCGCGCGGGCTGAGGAGCGGGGCGCGCTCGAATGGCTCGAAGGACTCGCCGTACCGGAGATCGCGGCGAGCCAAGGCTGGCCGCGCACGGCGCCGACCGTGTTTGTGCCGCCGAACGATCCCGAGACCGGCAGGGTGGGAAATCCGGCGGTGCTGCCCGCCTTGCGGCGCCGGCAGGCCCGCCGGTTTCCCGCCTATCGCCCGGAGGATGCGATCGTCCGCTTTATCTGGCGCGATGCGGTCGCGGATGCGGCGACCCTCGCCGCGCTCAATGCATTGGCTGCCGATACCTCCTATCTCGGCCATTCCGCCAGCCTCGTCCGCCTTCGCTTTGCGAGCGAGGGCGGGAAATGCGCCGGAGCGCAGGCGAAGAGGCGGGTCTATCCCGGCCGGCTGGCCGAGCTCGAACGCGCCTATCAAGCCGGGAAGCGGCCGACCCCGGGGGATGCCGTGCCCCCCGCGCCCGCCAGCACCACTCCTGCCGCAGAAAGCCTGTTCTCGGATCGCTGGCTGGTGCTGGAGCCTGTCGGCGGCGAGGCGCCGATGCCCGATCTGCGGGCGGCGGCGCCGGTCGCGCGCCTTCTGCACAAGACGCTCATGTGCGGCTATCAGCGGATCGGTCTTGGCGAGGCGATCCCGCCCGTCGTCTCCGGGCATCGCCCCGACGGCGCGCCGCTCGACGGGCCGCATCTCGCGATCGTGCCGCTGGCGTTTATTGGGATGCCCTACGCCGACGGCGCTGTGTACGGATTTGCGCTGATCCCGCCCCGGCAAGGGGATCTGTTCGCGGACCCGACTTTTCAGCAGGCATTACGGAAAATCATGCCGTGGAACGACGGCGCGAGCCGGCGCGAACTGACGCTGTGCGGCGAGGGAGTGGATCTCGTCCTCGCCCTGGCCGGCGACGGCGCGCGGCGCTCGCTCGACCCCGCGCCCTATGTCGCCGAAGCGAGGGTGTGGGCGACCAGCACGCCGATCGTGCTCGACCGGCACCTGAAAGAGAGCGGCAACGAAGCGCGCCAGACCGAGATCGAGAACCTGGTGCGCCGGGCCTGCCCTAACATCGATCTGCCCCAGCCCGAGCGCGTCATGGCCGACAAGCATTCGGCGCTCGCGGGCGCACCGTCAGCCTATCCCTCGGGCCGCGCGCCATCCTGGACCGGCTGGCGGCTGCCGCCGAGCCTCGCCAACCGCCAGCTGACCCATGCGATGATTGCGTTTGAGAAACCGGTCAAGGGTCCGGTCATTCTCGGAGCCGGCCGCTTCGCCGGCCTCGGCCTGTGCCGGGCGCTCGATCGGCCGGAGCGCCGGGAATGAGCGCCTCCGATATGCGCACGGACGATTTCGCCGCTTTCTTCCGCGCGGTGCACAGGGTCGATCCGTTTCCCTGGCAGCAGCGCCTGCTGGAAAAGGTGGTCGCGGACGAGGGCGTTTGGCCCGATGTGCTTAGTCTGCCGACCGGCGCGGGCAAGACCGCGGCGATCGATATCGCGGTGTTTCATCTGGCGCTCGAAGCATCGCGGGGAACAGATCGCTGCGCGCCGGTGCGCATCGCCTTTGTCGTCGATCGCCGCCTGATCGTCGATGACGCCTACACGAGAGCCTGCAAACTCGCCGAGGCGCTGGCGAACCCCGCCGACCCGACTGTCTTGCGCATCGCCGCGGCCCTGCGCCGGCTGGCCGGCGAGGGACAGAGACCGCTCTTGGTCCGCCGGCTGCGCGGTGGGATGCCGCGCGAGGACGACTGGGCGCGCACTCCGGTGCAGCCGACGGTGCTGTGCTCGACTGTCGATCAGGTCGGCTCGCGCCTCCTGTTCCGCGG
Source organism: Allostellaceae bacterium (assembly GCA_050730055.1). Classification (GTDB taxonomy): domain Bacteria; phylum Pseudomonadota; class Alphaproteobacteria; order ATCC43930; family CGMCC-115725; genus AP-15. The sequence continues at coordinate 7,084 of JBOHMF010000124.1, read as the reverse complement.
CTATGGTGTCAGCGACCGGATGAAGCCGGTCCATGCTGGCCTCATCGGCTCCGACTGCCTGATCCTGCTCGACGAGGCCCATCTCTCGCAGCCGTTCCGCCAGACGCTCGCCGCCGTCGCGCGGCTGCGCCGGCCCGACGAAGCGCCCTGGGGCGTGGCGCTCTTGACGGCTACGCCGGGACAGGAGGCCGAGCCTCCCTTCTGCTTGTCCGAGAAGGATCGCGCCGATCCGCTGCTGGCCCGCCGGCTCGGGGCCTCGAAACCCGCGCGCCTCGTCGAAATCACCGGTAGGCAGGAGGTGAGCACCGAGGATCGGCGGGTCGAGGCGCTTGCCGAAGCGGCGAAGGCCAGTCTCGACGCGCTGAAAAAATCCGGGATCGCCCATCCCGCCATCGGCGTCGTTGTCAACCGCGTGCTGCGGGCGCGCGCCGTATTCGAGCGGTTGCGGAACGCGTTAAGCGATTGCGCGGTGACGCTGGTCATCGGCCCCGCCCGCACGATTGATCGCGCGGAGCGGGCCGGCGAACTCGATCAGATCAGAACAGACGCACCGCGCATACTCGACAAGCCGCTGATCGTCGTCGCCACGCAGACGATCGAGGTCGGGGTCGATATCGATCTCGACGGGCTCGTCACCGAGGCGGCAGCGCTCGACGCGTTGCGCCAGCGCTTCGGTCGTCTGAACCGGGCCGGGCGGCCGATTGCGCCCGTGGGCGCAATCCTCGCCGGTAAGGAGGATATCGGCGCCAAGGCCGAAGATCCGGTCTACGGCGCCGCCGCTGCCGCGACGTGGAAAGAGCTGCAAGTCCTTGCCGCAGCCGAAACAACCGTCGATTTCGGCATCGATGCGTTCGACGGCCGGCTGACGCCGAAGCGGATCGCCGCACTCGCCGCCCCGCAAGCGGATGCGCCGGTGCTGCTGCCGGCCTATGCCGATCTGTGGTCTCACACCTCGCCGATCCCCAACGCCGACCCCGAGGTCGCGCTGTTCCTGCACGGCCCCGCGCGCTCGCCGGCGAGCGTCCAGTTGGTCTGGCGGGCCGATATTGACGAGCGGGATTTGCTTCCTGCCGAGCGCGAACGGCTGATCGACCTGTTCGCGCTTGTTCCGCCGCGGGCGGGCGAGGCGATCGAGGTCCCGCTATGGACTGCACGCGCTTGGCTGCGGCGCAAAGGAGACGAGCCTCCGGCGGATTTCTCCGACACGACCGAGCGCAGGCCGGATCGGGACGACTCGGCGCGGGGACGACCGGCTTTCCGCTATGCCGGCGCTGATAGAACGGCGACCGGCCGCGTTTTTGCCGGCGAGATCCACCCCGGGGACCTGCTGGTCGTGCCGGCCGAATATGGCGGCTGCGATGAGTGGGGCTGGAACCCGAACTCGCGCGATCCGGTCCGGGATGTCGCCGAAACCGCCGCCCTACCCTATGCCAGCCGCCGATTTGCCGTGCGCGTGAGCACAGAGCTGATCCGGCAATATGCGACCGCCGAAGAGGGCGCCGAGGCCGAGCGGGCGGCGGCGCGGCTGCCGGAGGTTCTGGCCGAGTGCCGCGACGAACGGAACGCTGCCGTGCTGCTCGATGCCGTCCTCGGCCTGACGATTCCGCAAGACTTGCGCGCGCAATTGGAACGGTTGCGGGACCGCAGAGGCCGGCTCGAACCCCGCTGGGTCTACGGCCATGATGAAGAGGGGCGGCCGCGCGGCGTCGTCCTGGTCGCGCCGTTCGGCCTCAAGAAAGCGCCCAGAGCCGAGGAGGAAGCGGCGCCGCCCGCCACCGAAAGCGATGATCTCGGCGCGACTCCCGGCTACGCCCAGCCGTTGGACGAACATTCCTGCGAGGTTCGTGACTACGCCGCTGCTTTTGCCGACAAGGCCGGGCTTCCCGCCGGCCTTGCAGCCGATGTCGCCCTGGCCGCCTATCTGCATGATGCCGGCAAGCTCGACCCGCGTTACCAAGCCTATCTGTCCGGCGGCAATCCGCTCGGGTGGGACGGCCAGCATGTGCTGGCGAAATCCGGCAAGCCGTTCTTGCCGCGCGACGCTTGGAAGCGGGCAGGTCTGCCCGATGATCATTGGCGGCACGAGGCGTTGTCGGTGCGGCTCGCACAGCTTCATAAGGAGTTTACGAAGGCGCATGACCCCGTCCTCGTGCTGTGGCTGATCGGCGTCCATCACGGCTTTGGCCGTCCGTTCTTCCCGCACGCGGACCCATGCGATCGGAAATCCCGCAAACTGCCGCGGGCGCTGGATACGGATTGGTCGCTGGCCCCCGGCGCTGGGCCGCAATCTCTGGCCTTCGCGTTTGACGGCCGCGACTGGCCGCAAATCTTCGAAGACTTGAAGCAGTGCTATGGGATCTGGGGACTGGCGCGGCTGGAGGCGTTTGTGCGGCTGGCCGATCACCGCGCCTCGGAAGAGGCTGGGCGCCATCACGCCGAAATGCAATCCGATGAGACCTCCCAATGAGTGAGCCGGCCCGGCGCCATCGCCTGGATGGCCTCGAACCCGACAATCTGCTGGCGTTTCTGGCGCTGCTCGGGCTGCTGCGGGCGCTGGAACACCGCCATCCCGAGTGGCGGCCGCGCGCCTATTGGGACATCGATCGGCCGCCGCTGCGGCCCGTGTTGATGCTGTCGGAGCCGTGCGAGAAACGCGCGATTGCCGAGGCCGCCGCCAAAGGCATAGCGCGGCTTGCCGACCTCTATACGTTCCCCGCCGAGTCGCAAGGCGCCGCCCAGACCGATCTCAACTATTCCGACCGGTTTGCCCGTTGCCTGCTGAAAAAGATCGCCGGGCAACAAAACCGCGATGCCGCCGATCTGTGGGCCGCCCTGATGTGCGATCAGGCCGCAAGGGATGGGCGGATCGAGGCCACGCCGATGTGCCTGCTCTTCGGACAGGGACATCAGCATTTTCTGGCGCGCCTGTCGGAAGTTCCGCGAATGGCCGCGCCCCCGCTTCGCGGCCGAGGCAAAAACGTCATCGAACTGTCGGCGGACGATACCATCGAGCAGGCGGTGTTCCAGCCCTGGAGGCGCGAGGATCCAACCCCGGGGTTCCGTTGGGATCCGGCGGAGGACGTGCGTTATGCACTGCGCGCAAATAACCCCTCCGATGAAAAGTCAACCACTCAACATGGCGCCAATCGATTAGCCGTCCTGGGGCTTCCGGTGTTCACGGTGACGCCGGAGCAGCGGGGAGATCGAGTCCGGTTGCGGGTGGTCGGAGCGAGGTTCGGCCGCGATTTTACGGTAGCTTGGCCGATCTGGCGCGACCCGGCGAGCCTTGCGGCAATCCGTGCACTGCTGTCGCACCCGGACCTGGCAAGCGGAAAGCTAGATGATCTGGCACATCTGGGCGTCATACAGATCCGCCGCGCAGATCGCATTGGAGTGGGAAAATTCATGAATTTCACCCGCGCCGATGTGGTCGGTTGAGGCTCCCTCCTCGAAGGTCCCGCGGACAGGGGACCGAAAGAGTGATCGGCGGCGAGCAGGCCTCAAGGGGAGCATGACAGAGTGTGGGGCACCCATATCGAATGGCGGTGTCCCTCGACATTCTCTGAGGCCGGCCGCCGGTTACCGCCCCCACTTTGGCATGTTCCACAAGCTCAAGGCCGTGCGCACGCCACACCCGCGCTCACCCGGCGCCGACGTCCTTCCGCCGCCGGCGCGATCGAGGACCCGGCGTTGCCTGGCACAACCATTCCGGAAACGCGCGCTTGTCAGCGTGCCAAAACAGGCTGACGGTGTGCGCCCGTGCGCCGCCGCGAGAATGTTGTGATGCCTTTTCCCAAAACCTGGGCTCGAAATGTTCCGCGCTCGACAACCGCTCAGCGCGGGTATTTTCATCCAAACCAACGTATAGAGCGCCGGCTGAATGTCCCTCACAGCGCCGTCATACCGCCGTCCACGAACAGCAGGGCGCCGGTGACGTAGGAGGCATCCTCGGAGGCCAAAAACAGGATGGCGGCGGCGACCTCCTCGGCCCTGCCGGGGCGCTGCAGCATGGTGCCTTGTGCGGCCTTGGCGTTATATTGCTCGACGGTCTCGCCGGCCGCTGCGATGCGGCGCTGATGGAACGGCGTGAAGATCGGGCCAGGGCCGACGGCGTTCACACGAATTCCTTCCGGCGAGTGGTCGGCGGCGAGCGCCCGCGTCAAGCCCGCGACCGCGGCCTTGGTGGTGTCGTACTGCAGGTTTCCGCCGCCTGCGACGACGGAACGTACGGAGGCGACGTTAACGATGGCGCCGCCCTTGTTGCGGCGCATCAGCGGAACCGCCGCCTTGGCACAGAAGACGTAGCTCATCAGATTGACGTTGAGGATCTCGTTCCAGCTCGCTGCGCTCGCCTCCTCGACCTTCTCGTATTTGCGGATACCGGCATTGTTGATGAGGATGTCGAGGCGCCCGAACTTCTGCGCGGCACCGTCGACGAAGGCGAGGCATGCGGCCTCGCTGCCAACGTCAGCCTGCGTGAAGGCGACCTTGGCACCGGCGGTCTCGAGCTCGGCCGCCACGCGCTGACCGCGCTCGCCGTCCCGATCGCAGAATGCGACGCTCGCGCCCTCGGCGACGAAACGTCTGACCGTCGCTTCGCCGATCCCGGATGCCCCGCCCGTTACCGCTGCGATCTTGCCATCGAGCCTTCCCATGTTCGCCTCTTTCATTTCATCGCGAAAACGCAGATCCACAATACGTTCGTATCCATCTGGCGGGCACCGCCTTGTTAGCCCGGCCTGGCCGTCGTGCGGCGATCAGCAACCTCGGCCACCTTGAAGCGCTGCACCGAGAGCCGGTGCGACGGCCGGCTCCGGCACAAGATGTTGACCGCGCTATTCCCCAAACCAGGGGATCGATCAGAGGACAAATGGGGCGCATCGCCGCGGAGAGGGTTTGATCCCACGGGACTGCACGGATTGCCGCTTTTTTGAGCGGGTCGCTAGATGTTGTCCGGCGGTGATCATCGTCGGTATGTCGGCACCAGCCACCAGAGCGCGATCGCCGCAGAGAGCAGCTTGCGGCGCGGCAATCGTCCGCCTCTGCCCCACTACGGTCTCGGCCGGTGAGCCGGCCAGCTCGGCTGGCTTTCCCGCAGGGGCAAGAGCCCTTGCGCCCGGCCGAGACGATTGCGGTGCGCGGCAGCCATCCTAAGGTGCCGGTGATGATCCGCCTGCCGCCCGAGATTACCTTCGAAAAGCGCGCTCTCCCGGACGGTGGCTGGTCCTACGACTTCCGGCACCGCACCCTGGGAACGCTCGGACGGATCCTCATGCGGGACCTGCCCGAAGGCCGCGGCACCCACCTCTCCTACGAGGTGGCGGGCGACCCGGCCGACCCGAGGACCGCGCAACGCCGCGCAATCTTTGAACCGCTCGGGCTGGAGATCGCGCGGTACATGGAGCAGATCGCGGGGCCCTACCCCGGCCCTCGGCCGGTCCCACCGCCGCGGCCCGTCGAGGTGGCGCACGGCATCGAAAGCAAGCTGATGCAGTGCCATAGCTGCGGCGCCTTTGTAGCCATGCTGATTTTCGCGCCGGATGCGACCGACGCGGGGCGCTTCGAGGATTATGCGCGGCTCACGTATCCCGAGTACGTCCGCCACGATCTCCCGACCTGGATCATCGGCCCCGCCCTCGGGTCTGGCCCGCAGGACCCAGCCGACATCCTGAAGGTCTGGCCCACCCGCGGGCCCCTGCAGCGGCTGACGCCGCGGCAGTTCAATCCGCGCCTCGATCGGCTCGCCGCACGCCATTGCCGGTGAGGGGCAAGCCGCAATCCCCTATGAAGCGCTCCCGGCAGCCGGAGGCCGACCCGATCCGCAAAGCGCGCTTCCGCGAAGCCGCGCGTGCAATCGTCGCCAAGGACCGCGACGACCGCAAGCACGGCTTCGCCGTGGACACGGCGGGCGCCATCGCCCGCGCCATGGAACGGGCCTACCGGCAAGGCTTTGCGGATGCGCAGTCGGAAACGCCGGCGCCGCCCGGGTCGGGTGCCGACGCGGCCGAAGCCCTGGAGTGGGCCTTGATCCCGCCGCGGCCGCGGACGGCATTCTGGGACATTTGCCTGTCCGCGCTCGGCCGCGGAGACACGCCGGAGGATGCCGCGCATCTCGTCCCGGCGACAACCGAGCGCGGCACTCCCGGATGGCAGCAGGTTCAGCCGGACCAGCCGAGCCCTGACAAACCGATCGGCGAGAAAACGATCCGGCCGCTCCTGCGCCTCGGGCTCCTCGAAATCGCCGGCGGGCGCCCGAGCGTCTGCGAATCTCGGCCCGCGGCAAAGCGACCTGGCGGCGCTTTCTACAGCGCGGCGGGCAGTTTCCGGAGGATTTGACGGACATCTGACCGGACAGTTCGGGCTGCCTTGAGCAGCCGATGCCGCCGTGTTTCTCATCAGGCTACAGCGGACGGCACATCAGGGCTTGACATCATAAACCCACAGTTTCATAAATGAATTAATTCAACATATCACATGGTCACATTTGAACAGGTTCCCATGTTCACAATTTCAGTAATCGGACAAAAGGGCGGCACCGGCAAGACGACTGTTGCCCTCGGTTTGGCCGTGACCGCTGCGAGAGCCGGGCTTGCGGTTGCTGTTATCGACCTCGACCCGCAAGCCAGCGCCACCAACTGGAAAGACCGGCGGGCCGACGACAATCCTGCCGTAGTTTCGGCACAGGCAAGCCGCCTGGAGCCAACCTTAGAGGCCGCACGCGCGACAGAGGCCGAGCTTGCCATCATCGACACCGCCGGACGCACCGACGACAGCGCCTTGAGAGCCGCGCGCATGTCCGATCTGGTGTTGATACCGACCCGCTCGCACATGATCGAAGTGGAGGCTCTCGGCGCGGCCCGCGATATCGTGACAATGGCGGGCAATCCTCTGGCGCGCGTGATCCTGAATGGCATTCACCCGCAAGCCAGCCGCCACGCTGCCGAAGCCGCCGCAATGATTGAGCGGGTTTTCGGGTTACAGGTTAGTCCCGCCTATCTCTGCCACCGCAGCGCCTATGCCGAAGCCTTGACGACCGGCAGAACGGCCCAGGAGCTTGACCCGGAAGGTCGTGCCGCTGCCGAGT
>JBOHMF010000123.1:0-10649 GCA_050730055.1 Allostellaceae bacterium | reverse complement strand
GGCCGGCGGCAGCCGGCGCGGCGCCAGCGTCAGGAGCGGCCGCAGTCGGCGCGGCAGGACGGGTGCCAGCGGCCGGGTCAGCGCGGCGCCGCGCAAGGCCAGGCGGAACAGCGGCGGGCGGGCCAGCACCAGAGCGAGCAGCCGGCGCAGCACCCGTTCGCCAAACGGGCGGCGATAGTGCGCCTCGATCCAGCGCCGGGCATGATCGACGAGGTGCATGTAATGGACGCCCGACGGACAGGTCGTCATGCAGGCGAGGCACGAGAGGCAGCGGTCGATATGCGTAACGGTCCCGGCCGTCGGCGCCTCGCTGCCTTCGAGCATGTTCTTGATCAGAGTGATGCGCCCGCGCGGGCTGTCGAGTTCGTCGCCCAGGAGCACGTAGGTCGGACAGGTTGCGGTGCAAAAGCCGCAATGGACGCAGGTGCGCAGGATCTTTTCCGATTGGGCGGTATCGGGGTCGGCGAGTTGCGCCAGCGAAAACTCGGTGCGCATTGCTCAAGGCTCCGCAACCGGGACCCCGGCGCGCGGGGCTGGAACCATGCGGCCGGGGTTGAGGATATGGCAGGGGTCAAAGCCGTCCTTGACACGGGCGGCGAGCGCGGCGAGCGGGGCCGGCTGAGGCTCGAACACCGGCACGGCGCCGCGCAACTCCGGGGCGCCGCGGATCAGGGTGGCGTGTCCGGTGCCCGTGCCGTCGGCACCGCGGATCGCCGTCCGGATCACCGTGGCGCCGCCGTCCTCGGCCCCGTCCACCGCAGCCCAGACAAGACCGCCGCCCCAATCGAGATACCAGGCGGCGGCGAGATCGCGCGCGAGGCTTTCGGCGATCCCGGCGCCGCGCGCCGGGGCCACCGAGAGGCGCCAGATCGTGCGTTCGCCCAGACCGGCAAATGGTCCAGCGTCGCGGATCGCGCGCCACAAGGTGGCCGCTTCCTCGCCTTCGAGGACGGCCGTGCGGCACTCCGCGCCGAGCTCGGCCAGGAGCCGGTCGCGGCGGAAGGCAACCGAAGGCGGCGGACCTTCGAGCCGCAGCAGGGCGAGGGCCGGACCGCCCGCCAGCAAAGCCGGCAGATAGGCTGCACCCGAGACCTCGTGCGGCGAGGAAAGCGCCTGGTTGAGGCGGGCGACCGCCGCCGCCGGGGCGAGGCCGGACAGCACCACGGTCAGCGCCTCTTCCGGCTGCGGCAGCACCTTGATCGTGACCTCTTCCAAGGCTGCCAGCGTGCCAAACGATCCTGCCATCAATTTTGGCAGATCGTAGCCGGTGACGTTCTTGACCACCTTGCCGCCCGCCTTGAACACCTCGCCGCGCCCGCTGACGGCGCGGAACCCGAGAAAATGGTCGCGCGCCGCGCCTGCCTTGACGCGGCGCGGCCCCGACAGGTTGCAGGCGAGGATACCGCCCAGGGTGCGCCGCGCCGCCGCTTCCGCGCCGAGGCCGTAGAGGGCGCCCCAGTCCGGCGGCTCAAAAGCCAGCATCTGCCGCGCTTCCCCGAGCGCCCTCTCGATCTCGGCGAGCGGGGTCGCCGCCGCAGCGGTCAGCACGAGTTCGCTCGGCGCGTAGTCGCGGATGCCCGAAAGGCGCGATAGATCAAGCGTGTGCGGCAATTGCAAGAGCCGGCCGAGACCGCGCTTGGTGCCGCCGGCGACGAGTTCCACCGGCTCCGCGGCAGCGAGCGCCTCGGCGACCGCGTCGCGCAGTTCCTCGATATCAGTTGGGGTGAAGCGGCTCACAGAGCATAATTAATACCTTGTCGCAGGGTCGCCAAGGAAACGCGATGGTTCCGAACGCCCCCGCGTCCCTTACGTGCCCTTTGCATTGAGGGGGCAGTGACGAACTTCCATAATGGGGTGACCGCATCCGAACGAGCTAGGGATGAACCGGTAGAGCACGCCGGTTGGCGCGAGGCGCGGGAGTCCGTGCTGGGCGCCCTCTCCAAAGGACCGGCGTTCCTCGCCCTGCTCGGGCCGCCTGGCACGGGCAAGACCTGGTTGCTGCAAGCCATCCTGACCGCCCTGCGGCAGCGTGGACAGCGGGCCATGCTTGTGCCCCGGGGCGAGCTGCCCTTCAAGATCGCTGCCGGAACTGTCGTCTTGATCGACGAAGCCGCCCGAATGGGGGCGGAGCGATTGGCGCACCTTTCCGGCGTGCGCGACGCTTCCCTGGTTCTTGCCGATCTGCCCGGGTTCGCGGACCGTCTCAAATCTGTCGCTCGTCCGCCGACCGTCGTGCGCCTCGCACCCCTCATGCCCGAGGAGATTCCCGACTTCGTCGCCGCCTGGATGGCGCTCCGGGACGTACCGGCGGACATCGTAAACAAAGACGCCATGGCGCGACTGGTCGCGCATTCCGGAGGTGTTCCGCGTTTGGTGGCTCAGCTCCTGTGGGCGGCGCTGGCCATCAGCGCCCGGCATGGGATAGCCCGGGTCGGCAACGAGGAGGTGGACGAAGCGGCCGCGTTCCGTCTCGGCGGGCCTGACGCTGCGGCCGCAATGACGGCGGTTCGGAGCGCATCGAGCGCCGCCGCAGGCCCTGCTTCACCTCCCGCCGCCGCTCGTCCCGAGGCGGTTTCGCAAGCCGGTTACGTGCCGGTCCGAAGCGGCGAGATGCTTCCGGTTGGGAGGAGAGAGCGCATCTTCGCCCGTCCGGCGCTGCGCTCGGCCGGCTTGCGGCGGAAGAAGCTCCGCTGGGCGGGATATGGGGTCGCAGTGCCGGCGATCGCCGCCTCCGTGCTGCTCGCCTTCATGTTCTCGAACCCGCGCGGAGAGCGCTATAATGAGATCACAACGACGGTTCGAATTCCTCATCTGGAAGCGCAGATTGAAGCTTTAGCCTGGAATGTTTCGGAAGGCCGGTCGGACTGGCCTGCCGATGCGGCTGGAGGATCCGAGAGCCCCTTTGGGCCGGCCAGTCCGACGTTTGGCCGCACGTTTCTGGTACCGTCAGAACCCCGGTCCGACGCCCGGGTCGCAATGCCGCTCCCCCATAGGTTCGTATTACAGGCCGCCGCCGCGCTTTCCCTTGCAAAAAGGACCCCGCCAGCATCCGGTCTTCCCCGGGCGAGTCCGACCCCGGCTGTGGGGCAATTGAGGCAAACGGCTGTACCCTCGCCTGCCGTGCCCACGCAGTCCATCCAGGCGACCGCCCCGGACCTGCCGGCGGCCCCCGCGTTCCCTTTTGCTAGGCCGTCTGCCGAGGCGGCGAGGCGGAGCCTGATCCCGCAGCAGATCCGGAGGGCCCTCGCGGGATCGTCACGCCACGCCGCCCCCGGTCTCGTGCTTGTCGCACGCGCAGGCGACACGATGCCGGCGCTATACGCCAAGGTGTACCAGGGTCTGCGGCCGCCGCCGTATCCCGAGGTCAGGGTGGCTAATCCGATCCCGCTCAGACCGGGCGCGATCGTCATCTTCCCTGCACCGCCTGGAGGCTGGACACGACGATGATCGATAAGCGCCCAGGATCATCGGACCGGTTTGGACTGGCGCGCTTGGCTGAGCTGGTCTTTGAGATTTCGGGCGCCAGCCAGGGCTAGGGAACGAAGGGCATCATTCGGCGCGTGCGCGATCGCACGCCAGTACCAGAGATAGGCCTGATGCAGGTCGCGTGGTACACCAAGCCCTTTCTCGTAGAAGTAGCCGAGGTCGTACTCGGCCGGCGCGTTGCCGTTTTCCGCCGCACGGCGGGGAAGCTCGGCTGCGCGCGCAGCCCCGGCAGCGCCGCGGTTCAGCAGAATCCGCTCCGCCTTCTGGAACTCGATCATCGCCGGGTCATCGGTGGAGCGAGCCCCCGCGGCAACCCGATATCCAAGCCGCGCCAAGTGCGCCCGCGCGGCAGAGAGCCCATGCCTCGCAGCCCTGATATACAGCTCTACTGCACGCGAGCGGCTGCGCGGCACTCCCGCGCCCTCCTCATACATCATTGCAAGATTGTATTCCGCCCGAGCAAAACCTTTGGCGGCGGCGCGCGCGTACCAGGCGGCAGCCTGCCGCGAGTCCCGGGGAATGCCGCGGCCGAGATCGTACAGCACTGCGACGTTGAACATCGCGGCCGCATTGCCGGCCTCGGCCGCGCGACGATACCACGCGAAGGCCTGGGCATAACTCTGCGGCATGCCGAGGCCCGCATCGTACAGCACACCGATGAACAGGGCGCCGCGCGTGTCTCCGGCCTCCGCCGCTTGCCGCCACTCATGGAAGGCCTCGGCAAACCGGCCCTCCTGGAAATCCGCCAGACCCGCAGCCGTATCGGCTCGGACCTGTGTCGGGATTGCCGCCACGAAGATCAAGATTATGATCAGAAAGGCCCGGCGCACCCGACCCTGAGCGGGCGCTTGCGCCGGGCGGGACGGTGCGGCGGTTGGCTGGACCGCCGCTAGGCCCGCCGCCCTCCCTGTTTTCGGGATCGGACCGAGGAGCATCCCCGGAACATACTGCTTTGACGCGTATCTACAAATAGAGTAAATTTTTTGGATTATTCCGCCAATTGGAGAGCGGGATGGAGAGTACCTCCTGGACGTCGTTGCTTCTCGTCGGCGCGATGACCGCGGTTCTCGGTGCCTGCGCGGCGCCAGCCGCGGGTCCAAGCCCGGTCGCAGTCCCGAGCGCGAGCCCGGGTTCGGCCGCGGTCCCAAGCGCGGGTCCGGCCCCTGCCGCACCTCCGAGCCCAGGCAAGGTTGGTGGGAGCCCCCCGCACCTGGACAGCCAGGAAATTGCGGCGGTCAAGGACAACAAGGTGGTAATCATCTTTCCCGAAGGCGGCGCCACGCTCACCGAGACCGCCAATCGGCAGCTTGATGTGGCGGCCCGCCTCTACCGGGACGCCAATCCGATCCTGATGACCGTCGCCGGCTATACCGACAGCAGGGGCGATGAGTACAGCAACCTCCTACTCTCCGCCCGACGTGCGCGGGCCGTGAGGCAAGGCCTGATCGCGCGAGGCCTTCCGGCGGATCGGCTGCTGATCCAGGCGTTTGGACAATCGGAGCCGGCCGATCCGGGCGACCCGCTGACGGCAGCAAACCGACGCGCAGTCGTCACTTGGCAGCTGCCCGGCGCGCCGGCACGAGGCTGACAGGCCTCATTCTCTGCGCTCCGGCTGGTTGCACCGGCGCGGCTGAGCAGCGCAGAACTGCCCCGGGGGCAGAGCGGGAGCAGCGGGCCGCGCCCGATGATGCGCGGATCTCACGGCAAAGGGCTGCTGACTAGAACCGCGGCAGGTCGGGGTGCGGCAGGCGGCCGGCATGGACGTGCAGGCGGCCCAGCTCGGCGCAGCGGTGGAGCTGCGGAAATACCTTGCCGGGGTTCAACAGCCCATCGGGATCAAAGGCGCATTTGAGACGCTGCTGCTGGTCGAGATCGGTTTTGCTGAACATGACCCCCATCAGGTCGCGCTTCTCGACCCCGACCCCATGCTCGCCGGTCAAGACCCCGCCGACCGCGACGCAGAGTTTGAGAATGTCTGCGCCAAACGCCTCGGCGCGCTCGGTCTCGCCCGGCTTGTTGGCGTCATAGAGGATGAGCGGGTGGAGATTGCCGTCGCCGGCGTGAAAGACATTGGCGACGCCAAGCCCGTGCCGCTGCGCCAGCGCGCTGATCCCGGACAGCACTTGCGCGAGCCGGGCGCGCGGGATCGTCCCGTCCATGCAGAAATAATCGGGAGCGATTCGTCCGACCGCAGGAAAGGCGGCCTTGCGCCCGGCCCAGAAGGCCAGGCGTTCGGCCTCGTCGCAGCTCCGCCTCAGGGTCGCGGCGCGGTTGTCGCGGGCAATCGCTTCGACCCTCTCGATGAGATCGTCGATCTCGGCCGGGGCGCCGTCCAACTCGACGATCAACAGCGCCTCGACATCGAGCGGATAGCCGGCCTTGACAAAGGCTTCGGCGGCGTGGATCGCGGGCCGATCCATCATCTCCATGCCGGCCGGGATGATGCCGGCGGCAATGATCGCGGCAACGCAGCGGCCGGCATCCTCGGTCGCGGCAAAGCCGAGCAGCAGGGCGCGCGCCGCTGTCGGCTTTGGCAGGATGCGCACGGTGACCTCGGTGACGACGCCGAGGAGACCTTCGGAGCCGGTCATCACCCCGAGGAGATCATATCCTCCGGCGTCGAGATGCCGGCCGCCGAGGCGGATCACCGCGCCGTCGATCAGGACCATCTCGATCCCGAGCAGATTGTTGGTCGTCAGCCCATATTTGAGACAGTGCACGCCGCCGGAGTTCTCGGCGACGTTGCCGCCGATTGTGCAGGCGATCTGGCTCGACGGATCGGGCGCGTAGTAGAACCCGCGCGCCGCAACCGCCTGACTGATCGCGAGATTGGTGACACCCGGCTGGACCACCGCAACGCGGTTGTCATAGTCGATTTCGAGGATGCGGTTGAACTTGGCGAGGCCCAGGAGGACCGCATCGGCGAGCGGCAACGCCCCGCCCGACAGCGAGGTGCCGGCGCCGCGCGGCACCACCTTGACACCATTCTCGCGGCAGTAGCGCAGCACCGCGGCGACCTGGGCAACCGAGGACGGCAGAACGACGACGAGCGGCGGCTGGCGATACGCGCTCAACCCGTCGCTCTCATAGGCACGGCGCAGGGGTTCGGCGACGATCACCCCCTCGCCCGGCACGATGTGCGAAAGCGCCGCCGCGATCTCGGCGCGGCGCCGGATCACCGCGGCATCCGGGGTCGGCAGTCGCATCGTCGCGCCGGCGCGGCCCTAGCCCTGGCGCGCCTTGAACCGCGGGTTGGCCTTGTTGATAATGTAGACGCGCCCCTTGCGACGCACGATGCGACAGCCCTTGTCGCGCTTTTTCAAGGCCTTCAGAGAATTTGCGATCTTCATGGTCCCGGACCCTTCAGGAGGGGGAACATAGGGAGCGCGCCGGGCATTGTCAAATCCGGCGGGCAAATCCGGCGGGACCGGAACAACGCTGCACGTTGCGAATCGCCATTGCCTCCCGCATAGCGATATGATAGATTTTATCTATCAAGCTAAAGTCGAAGCCGTCATGCTCGATCAAGCGCCTGACCGCTCCCGCGCAGCGCCAAAACAAAACCTGGATCGGCCTCTCTTCCCAGGGCTCTTCTGCGGCGAAAATCGCGACCGGATACCACCAAAGCGGGAGAGTGGCGACTGCACCGATTTGCGTTTTATTTCTCCTAAAAGTCGAAAAAACTCCTTCATCTCTTCCATTGGTAAGGCTTGCCAGCCTGCCTCCACCTAAGCTAACGTCCTTCCTGCGACCCGAAAATCACGGGCTTTTCTTGGAGAACTGCTGGCGTTCAAAACATAAGTCGGCACTCGGATAAGTAATTGTCTTACAATTACAAACGGCTTCCGACAAGCAGATGGGGAACGTGTCTGGCAATTACAACAGGCAACCGCAGATTGTCATGGGCGAAACAGCGAGCACTACTGTTTTTCAGGGGGGCATGGGGTGGCGGAGGCGGCTTACCGCGATCACGGCGAGACCGTGAACAGCATCGGCGAGAGCGAATGGAGCCGGGTTCTGGATCGCCTCAAGGGCGAGATCGGCGAGACCGCGTTCCGCAGTTGGCTGCGGCCGATCAGCGTGCAGCGGGTCGATGACGGTCATGCGGTCATCGCCGCGCCGACGCGGTTTTTGCGTGACTGGGTCGCCGCGCATTACGCCGATCGGATCCTGGCGTTGTGGCGGGTCGAGGACCGGCGGATCAACCGGCTCTCGATCGTGGTCGGCGCGACAACGCTCCCGTTGCCGGTTCTCCCGGCGGCGGAGGTGGAGGAGGCTGATGGTCTGCGCCACTCTCCTGCCGATCCGTCCCCGGCGCTCGATACCGCCGATGACAGGACACAGCTTTCGGGACTGCTCGACCCCCGCTTTACGTTCGCCAATTTTGTTGTCGGCAAGCCCAATGAATTGGCTCATGCAGCGGCGCGCAGGGTGGCGGAGGCGTGCGCCGATCCCGCTCATGCAGTACCGTTCAACCCCTTGTTTCTGTATGGTGGGGTCGGTCTCGGCAAAACCCATCTGATGCACGCGATCGCTTGGCATATCCGCCAGCGCGCCTGCGAGCGCAAGGTCATCTATCTGTCCGCCGAAAAGTTCATGTACCAGTTCATCCGGGCCTTGCGTTTCAAATCGACCATGGATTTCAAGGAACAGTTCCGCTCGGTCGATCTTCTGATGATCGATGACGTTCAGTTCATCAGCGGCAAGGACTCGACGCAGGAAGAGTTTTTCCACACCTTTAACGCGCTGGTCGATCAGAACCGGCAGATCGTGATCTCGGCCGACAAGTCGCCCTCCGATCTCGAAGGGCTGGAGGAGCGGATGCGTTCCCGCCTCGGCTGGGGACTGGTCGCCGATCTGCACCCGACAACCTATGAACTGCGGCTCGGCATTCTGCACTCAAAGGCTGAGCAGGCCGGCATCCGCATCCCGCAAAAGGTCATGGAGTTCCTCGCTCACAAGATCACCTCGAATGTCCGGGAACTCGAAGGCGCGCTCAATCGCATCGCCGCGCACATGCAGCTGGTCGGCCGCGACATCACGCTGGAAAGCGCGCAGGAGGTGCTGCACGACCTCTTGCGCTCGAACATGCGGCGGGTGACGATCGAGGAGATCCAGCGGCGTGTCGCCGAGCATTACAATCTGCGGCTCACCGAGATGTCCTCGGACCGCCGGGCCCGCGTGGTCGCCCGCCCGCGCCAGGTCGCGATGTACCTCGCCAAGCAGTTGACCACCGCTTCGCTGCCGCAGATCGGCCAGAAATTCGGCAAGCGCGATCACACCACCGTGATGCACGCGGTGCGCAAGGTCGAGGAACTGATGCTGACCGACGCGGGCCTCGCCGAGGATGTCGAACTCTTGCGCCGGATGCTGCAAAGCTGAGGATCGGCGTCGCGCCGGACGGCACCCTCTCTGCGGAAAGGCGGGAATCCGCCCGAAAGCGGTGCTGAGCGGCGGCCTCTCCATGCTATAATGGCTCTCCGTCCAGCCTGGCTGAGGGCAGCGACGGGACCGCATCCCTTCGGACGGCAGCGGCCGTTCGCCAACCGTCATGTAGCTGCCATGAAATTGATCATCGAACGGGCCGCGCTGCTGAAGGCCCTGGGCCATGTCCAGAGCGTTGTCGAGCGGCGCACCACCATCCCGATCCTGTCAAACGTGCTGTTGCGGGCCGAAGCTGTTCCGAACCCCGGCGCCGCGCAGGCGGATGGCGCACGCGATCCCCAACCAGGCATGCTCGCGCTTTCCGCCACCGACATGGACCTCGAAATTGTCGAGCGGGTTCCCGGACAGATCGCGCGCGAAGGCCGCACGACGGCGCCGGCGCACACCCTCTACGACATCGTCCGCAAACTGCCCGAAGGCTCCCAGATCGAGATCGAGGCTCCCGCGAGCGGCGCCGCAGCACCGGCTGGGGCCGCCCAGAACCCGGCCTCGGCACCGGCGGGGATGACGCTGCGCTGCGGCCGCTCGACCTTCACGCTTGCCACCCTGCCGCCCGATGATTATCCGCTGATGGCGGGGGGCGAGTTGCCGCACAGCTTTGCGCTCTCGGCAGGGGGCTTGCGCACCCTGATCGATCGCACCCGTTTTGCGATCTCGACCGAGGAAACCCGGTACTATCTGAACGGCATCTATCTGCACGCCACCCGCAACAACGAGAACCCGGTGATCCGTGCGGTGGCGACCGACGGTCATCGGCTCGCCCGCGTCGAGATGCAGCTGCCCGAGGGCGCCGCCGACATACCGGGCGTGATCATCCCGCGCAAGACCGTTCTCGAATTGCGCAAGCTCGTCGAGGAAAGCGAGCAGGAGGTGGCGGTCTCGCTCTCCGATACAAAGATCCGCTTTGCCATTCCCGGCTCAGGGGGCGGCGGCTCGGCGTCCCTGATTTCAAAGCTGGTCGACGGCACCTTCCCCGATTACGACCGGGTGATCCCCGCAAACAATGACAAGATCCTCGATGTCAAGTGCAAGGCGTTTGCCGAGGCGGTTGACCGGGTCTCGACGATCTCGACCGAAAAGAGCCGGGCGGTCAAGCTCACCGTCGAGGGGAGCAGTCTGACGCTCTCGGCGACAAGTCCGGAAAACGGCACCGCGGTCGAGGAGATCGAAGTCAGCTACGGCGCCAGTCCGATCGAGATCGGGTTCAACTCGCGCTATCTTCTCGACATCACCGATCAGATCGACGGTGAGACGGCGCAGATCGCCATGTCGGACGCGGCATCCCCGACGATCGTGCGCGAGGAGGGGCCGGGTTCGAGCGGCGCCAGCGCGCTCTATGTGCTGATGCCGATGCGCGTCTAGGGGCATTTCCGGGTGGCGAAAAGCCTCCTCTGACCCCATATGAGACCCATGCTTGCCGAGGCACAGGAAGCCCTCAACAGCGCCGGTGCCGCGGATTTTTCTGCGCCGGTTGCGCGCGTCGGGGCGCGGCGGCTCCTCCTTACCGATTTCCGCAATTACCGCGAGACGCGGCTCACTCTCGGCTGCGAGCCGGTGGTGCTGACCGGCGCCAACGGGGCCGGAAAAACCAACCTTCTGGAGGCGCTGTCGTTTCTGGCGCCGGGACGGGGGCTGCGCGGCGCCAGGCTTGGCGATATCGACCGGCGCACGCCCGGCTGCGGCGCTGCCGGACCCTCGGAGGTCGCCCGCGCCTGGGC
>JBOHMF010000122.1:0-10687 GCA_050730055.1 Allostellaceae bacterium | reverse complement strand
CCGGCTACCGCTTCCGCGCGATCGATCTCTTGTTGACCAATTTTCATCTGCCGCGCTCGACCCTGCTGATGCTGGTCGCCGCGCTCGCCGGGCTCCCCCGCATCAAGACCGCCTATGCCCATGCCGTCGCTGCGGGTTATCGCTTTTATTCCTATGGCGACGCCTGCCTGATCGAGCGGCACCATGATTATGAAAAACGCACTTGATAAAATCGCATTCATATGCTACAAGCATCGCGATGCGCTGGCATCGCGCTGGTGCTGGCGAGAGCACGCCGGGGAGCGTGGGTGTAATAATCGATCGGTTGGCGTCTGATACTTGCTTGCAAGAACAGACGGCACGGGCCGTAAGCGGCGCGGTGCGCGGCGGGGGCCGATGAGCGCCGCAGAGCTCCCGTTCACCGTGCTGGCGCGCGACGGCAGGGCGCGGCGCGGCCGGCTTCTGACCGCGCACGGCGCCGTTGAAACTCCGGCTTTTATGCCGGTCGGCACCGCCGCCACGGTCAAGGCGATGACGCCGGAGGGGGTCGCAGCGACCGGGGCGCGCATGATCCTCGGCAACACCTATCACCTGATGCTGCGCCCTGGAGCGGAACGTATCACCGCGCGCGGCGGGCTGCACCGCTTTATGAACTGGCCGCACGCGATCCTGACCGATTCCGGCGGGTTTCAGGTCCTGTCGCTGGCATCCTTGCGCAAGATCACCGAGGAAGGCGTCGCCTTCCGCTCGCATCTCGACGGCAGCCGTCATCTCCTCACGCCGGAGCGCGCGGTCGCGATCCAGCATCTCCTCGGCGCCGATGTGACGATGGCGCTCGACGAATGCACCCCCTACCCGGCCGCGCGCGAAGCGGTCGTGGCCTCGATGGAACTGACTTTGCGCTGGGCCGAGCGTTCCGCCCGTGCCTTTGTCGCGCGGCCGGGGCACGGGATCTTTGGCATCGTCCAGGGCGGGGTTCACCCCGATCTGCGCCGCCTCGCGGCCGGCCGGCTTGTCGAGATCGGCTTTGATGGCTATGCCGTCGGCGGGTTGGCGATCGGCGAGGGCCAGGGGGTGACGTTTGCCGTCCTCGACGCCACCGTGCCGGCGCTCCCGGAAGACAAGCCGCGCTATCTGATGGGGGTCGGCAAACCCGCCGATCTGGTGGGCGCGGTCAGGCGCGGTGTCGATCTGTTCGATTGCGTCGTGCCGACCCGTTCGGGGCGCACCGGCCAGGCGTTCACCCGCCGGGGCGCGCTCAACCTGAGAAACGCGCGCCACGCCGACGATCCCGCGCCGCTCGACCCGGAATGCGGATGCCCCGCTTGCACCGGCTACAGCCGCGCCTATCTGCACCATCTGACCCGCTGCGGCGAGATCCTCGGGGCCATGCTGTTGACCGCGCACAATCTGCGCTATTACGCCGATCTGACGGCCGCGATGCGGGCGGCGATCGAGGCCGGCGCGTTTGCCGCCTTTGCCGCCGGTTTTGCCGAGACGCAAAAGGGCGGCCCACCATGAGCGATCTGCGCCAGCTCGGCCGACCGGCGCCGCTGCCGGGGTCGCCCGAGGCGGCGCGCCTCGAAACCGTGCCAAATCCGCATCCGGACGTGCTCTATCTCGTGCGTTTTACCTGCCCGGAATTTACTTCACTCTGTCCGTTGACCGGCCAGCCCGATTTCGCCCATCTCGTCATCGACTATGCACCCGCTGAAAAAATCCTCGAAAGCAAGTCGCTGAAGCTCTATCTCGGCTCCTTTCGCAATCACGGCGCCTTTCACGAGGATTGCACGCTCGCGATCGCGCGCCGGCTTGTCGCGACGCTCACGCCGCACTGGCTGCGCCTTGGCGGCTATTGGTATCCGCGCGGCGGCATCCCGATCGATGTCTTCTACCAGACCGGCGAGCCGCCCAAGGAGCTGTGGCTGCCCGATCCCGGGGTCGCCCCCTATCGCGGACGGGGGTGAGCAGGCGGATGACTGAGAGCATCCGCGAGGCGATCCGCAATCAAGCGCTGGCGCTGGGGTTTGATGCCGTGGGCTTTGCCGAGGCCCGGCTCGGCGCTGCGGCGCGCGCGGACCTGGAAGAGTTTCTTGGCCGCGGCTATCACGGCGATATGGGCTGGCTCGCCGCGCGGGCGGAGCAGCGCTCCGACCCGCGGGAATTGTGGGCGGACGCCCAAAGTGTCGTCGTGCTCGGCGTCAATTATGCGCCGGCGGACGACCCGCTGGTGCTGCGCGACCAGCCGGAGCGCGGCGCGATCTCGGTCTATGCCCAGGGGCGCGATTATCACGACACTGTGAAGCGGCGCCTCAAGGCGCTGGCGCGCTGGATCGCTGCGGCATGGCCGGACGCCTTGAAACTTTTTGTCGATACCGCCCCGGTCATGGAAAAGCCGCTGGCCGAGCGCGCCGGCATCGGCTGGCAGGGCAAGCACACCAATCTGGTGTCGCGGCGCTTTGGTTCGTGGCTGTTTCTCGGCGAGATATACCTCGCCCTCGCCCTCGAACCCGACCCGCCGGAAGCGGATCGTTGCGGCTCATGCCGGCGTTGCCTGGACGCCTGCCCGACCGCCGCCTTTCCCGCCCCGCACCGGCTCGACGCGCGGCGTTGCATCTCCTATCTGACGATCGAGCACAAGGGGATGATCCCCGCCGCGTTGCGCCCGCTGATCGGGAACCGCATCTACGGCTGCGACGACTGCCTTGCAGTGTGCCCGTGGAACAAGTTCGCCTGCGCGGCGCACGAACCGGATTTTCGCCCGCGCGAGGAATTGCAGGCGCCACGCCTCGCCGAGTTGGCGGAGCTCGACGATGCACAGTTCCGCCGGCTGTTCTCCGGCTCGGCGGTGAAGCGGATCGGCCGCGACCGCTTTCTGCGCAACGTGCTGACCGCGATCGGCAATGCCCCGCAGGGCGACAAGACGCTTCTCGCCGCGGCGCGCAGCCGACTCGACGATGCTTCGCCCGTCGTGCGCGCCAGCGCGGTCTGGGCGTTTCTGCGTCTTGCCGATGGCGCCGACAGCGCGATTGAGCGCGCGCACCGGATGCCCGGCGAAATCGATCCGCTCGTGCGCGCGGAATGGGAGCGGGAAGCCGCGCCGGGCAGCGGCAGCGCCGAGATCAGCCGGGTTTGACCCAGGGCGCCGGCTCGCCCGCCTCAAAAGCGCGCGCCAGCGCCGGCTTTGGCTCGTGCGCCGGGGCCGGCCTTGCCGCGGCGACGGTCTTGTCAAGTTTGATCTTGCCGCCGTCGAGCTCGACATTGATTTCCAGGAGCGAGGTTCCGCCCGATTTGCCGAGATTGATATGGATCATCTCGGGCCGGATCTCGATATAGCGGCTCACGACATCGAGCAGCTCTTTCTGCAGCACCGGCAGAAAATCCGGAGCGTCCTGGTTGACCCGTTCGTGCGCGAGCACGATCTTCAACCGCTCGCGGGCGATCGCGGCGCTGGGACTCTTCGGCGGGAACAACAGTTCGAGAAGGCGGCGCATCAGGCTTTACCAAAGATCAGGCGAAAGAAGCTCTTGCGCTCGGGCGTGACAAAGCGCAGCTCGCGCTGCTCGCCGAGAAAGCGGGCTACCGCATCGATATAGGCCCGTCCGGCCGGACTGTTCTCGTCAAACACAACCGGCGTCCCAGTGTTTGAGGCGCGCAGCACCGATTCCGATTCGGGGATCACGCCAAGGAGCGGGATCGACAGGATTTCCTTGACATCCTCGACGGTCAGCATCTCGCCGCGGTGGACGCGCTCCGGCGCATAGCGGGTCAAGAGCATCTGCACCGAGACCGGCTCCTGGTTGCGTTCGGCGCGCCGCGATTTTGAGGCGAGGATGCCGATGATGCGGTCGCTATCGCGCACCGAGGAGACCTCGGGGTTGGTCACGATGATCGCGCTGTCGGCAAAATAGAGCGCGGTGATCGCCCCGTGCTCAATCCCGGCGGGGCTGTCGCAGACGATGTAGTCGAAATCCTGGTTCAGTTCGTCGAGCACGCGCTCGACCCCCTCGCGCTTCAGGGCTTCCTTGTCGCGGGTCTGCGAAGTCGGAAAGATATAGAGATTGTCGTTGCGCTTGTCCCGAATGAGAGCCTGATTGAGCCTGGCGTCGCCATGAATGACATTGATGAAATCAAAGACGACGCGGCGCTCGCAGCCCATCACCAGATCGAGGTTTCTGAGACCGACATCAAAATCGATGACCACGGTCTTGTGTCCGCGCAAGGCCAACCCAGCGGCAAAGGCGGCCGCGGTCGTCGTCTTGCCGACGCCCCCCTTGCCGGAAGTGACCACGACGACCTTTGCCAAAAAATCCTCCTCTCTCTCCCCTGCCGAGAGCCTAGCATCAATTTCGCGTGATGGTTAAGACATCATCGACAAGGGTGATCTGGACCGCGGCGCCGTGCTGCTCCGGCGGCAGCTGCTCGCTGACCAGATAGCGCCCGGCGATGCTGACCAGTTCGGCCTCGAGCCGGCTGCAAAAGATGCGCGCATCGCGATCGCCGCTGGCCCCGGCGAGCGCCCGCCCGCGCAAGGCGCCGTAGACGTGGATGTTGCCGTCGGCGGCGATCTCGGCCCCCGGGCTGACCGCCGCGGTGACGACGAGATCGCCGCCGCGCGCATAGATCTGGCTTCCCGAGCGCACCAGCTGGGTCACCAGTTGCGCCCGCGTCGGAACCGCAGAGGGGAGCGCGGGGGCAGCCGTCTCGCGCGGCTCGGACCGGGGCTCCGGCGGCGGGCGGCGACCGGGCTGCGTCGCGCTCGGGGCAAAAGTGGCCAGCCCCGAGGCGGCCGCAGCCGCGACCTGATCGGGCAGCGCGTTCTGCACCCCGACCAGCATCAAGGTGTGGGCACGCAGAATATCCTTCGCCTCGGCAAACTCGCCCGCCGAGAGAAAACCGGCTGCATTTCGCAGATCCAGCACGACCGGGGCATTGAGAAAAAAACGCGGGCTGCGCTCGATCTGGCGCGAGAGCTCCTCGGCAAAGGCCGGGTCGCGCAAGAGCGCCGCACGCATCACCATCACGGTAAAGACCGCACCCTGGACGAGAGCGCCCGCCATACGAGAATCGCAGCCCTTATGCAAAAGACGGTGGCGAGGGTTAACGCCAAACCGCCGCCCCCGCAACGGCTTTCGCCAAATCCCGGCGGCCGGCGGCGCTGCGGCAGGCGCCGCTGCCGCGCGCATCGCCTTTGCCCCCGCGATCGGCGAATCGACGGGCGGAATATTCCGCCCGGCGCGGCGGTCTTCTCGCCTCGTGTGCCGAACCGACGCGCACGCAATTCCGCCCAATTCGGCGGGCAAGCCTGCTAAGATGGAACCTACTCAGAATGCGAGGTGATCATGGATTTTTTCAGCGTGCCGCATCTGATCCTCATTCTAGTCATTGTCGTGGTGCTGTTCGGCGCCGGCAAGATGCCCCGCATCATGGGCGACTTTGCCAAGGGAATCAAAGCGTTCAAGACCGGGATGAAGGACGAGGACGAGCCCGCCGCGACGGCGCCGCCACAGGTCGCGCCACCACCCGCGTCTGCGACGGCGCAGCCTTCCGTCGCCGCCAACCAGCCGCGCGAACACGCCTGACTCGCCCGGGCCGCGGGCCAGCCGTCGCTGCGATGACAGCGCCTTCGCCCGCAAGGGGCGAGGGGTCTCGCCGTGTTTGCGTCACGGCAGCCGCAGGCCGTCCGCGAAAAGGAGGAAACCGGAGAACATGCTGCGCTTTGAGGGCACCGACACCTATATCGCGACGGCCGATCTGCAAACCGCGGTCAACGCCGCGATCGCACTCGAACGGCCGCTCCTGGTCAAGGGTGAACCCGGCACCGGCAAGACCATTCTCGCGCACGAGATCGCGCAGGGTCTCGGCCGCGACCTGATTACCTGGCACATCAAATCGACCATCAAGGCGCAGCAGGGGCTTTATGAATACGATGCGGTCTCGCGCCTGCGCGACGGTCAGCTCGGCGATGCGCGGGTGCACGACATCGCCAACTACATCATCCCCGGCAAGCTGTGGCAGGCGTTTGAGGCGGAAGCGGTCCCGGTCCTGTTGATCGATGAGATCGACAAGGCCGACATCGAGTTCCCGAACGATCTTCTTCTCGAACTCGACCGCATGGAGTTCTACGTCTACGAGACGCGGCGCACGATCCGCGCCCGCCAGCGCCCGATCGTCGTCATCACCTCAAACAATGAGAAGGAACTTCCGGACGCCTTTTTGCGCCGCTGCTTTTTTCACTACATCCGTTTTCCCGACCGCGAGACGATGCAGCGCATCATCGATGTCCATTTCCCCGGTCTGAAGCACGATCTGGTGCACGAGGCGCTGACCGTCTTTTTTGACATCCGCCAGGTGCCCGGGCTGAAGAAAAAGCCTTCGACCTCGGAACTGCTCGACTGGCTGAAACTGCTGCTGGTCGAGGACATCCCGCCCGAAGCCCTGCGCCAGCGCGACCCGACAAAACTGATCCCGCCGCTCTACGGCGCGCTCCTCAAGAACGAGGAGGATGTGCACCTCTTGGAGCGCCTCGCGTTTTTGAACCGAAGGGAGCGGGGGTAAAATCAGGGTGGTCGGATAAAGACAAACTACCGATAGGCTGCACTCATGCAGACGGGCAATCCCGCAACGGCCGTATCCGATGAGCTCTTTGAGATGGCGAACCTGTATCCTCGGACGACAGGACTGCCGATGACCGTGTGGGTCAGCCCGCGCGGGAATGCGCGCCATGACGTGCGGGTAAAGGTCAACAGGGCGCACGGCGACCATATGACCGTGGACAATACCGCCATCGTCGGCGTTCGCCCGACCCCACATAGGATCGAGGGTGATCTCTCTGCGGAAAACGAACGAGCCGTATTTGCCTGGATCGCCCTGAACGAGGCCGCGATCATCGCCTACTGGAACGGCGAGATCGACACCGTGCAATTGGCCGGAGCCTTGCGGCCGCTTCCGATGCCGCCATGAACTGCCGACACACGATCACGGCCGACAGGTGGACGGTATCGCGCCAGCCTATCTTACGCGGCTGACCCGATGTTCTTCTCGTTCTTTCTCGCATTACGGCAGGCGCGGGTGCCGGTCAGCCTGCGCGAGTACCTGACCCTGCTGGAGGCGATGGGAAAGCGCGTCGCCCAATATGATCTCGACGGCTTCTATTTTCTGTCTCGCGCCACGCTGGTCAAGGACGAACGCCATCTCGACCGCTTTGACCGCGTCTTTGGGCAATGCTTCAACGGCATCGAGAGCGCCGCCGACCCGATGACGGCGCTGCCCGAGGAATGGCTCAAAAGACTTGCCGAACTGCATCTGGGCGAAGAGGAAAAAAAAGAGATCGCCGCCCTCGGCGGCTGGGAAAAGCTGATGGAAACCTTGCGCCGGCGTCTCGCCGAACAGAAGGAGCGGCATCAGGGCGGCAGCAAATGGATCGGCACCGCCGGCACTTCGCCCTTTGGCGCCCACGGCTATAACCCCGAGGGCGTACGCATCGGCCAGGAAAAGGGCGGTCAGCGCCGCGCCGTCAAGGTGTGGGACCGGCGCGACTTTCGCAATCTCGACGACACGCTCGCACTCGGCACGCGCAACCTGCAACTGGCGCTGCGGCGGTTGCGCCGCTTTGCCCGCGCCGGGGCCGATCTCGAACTCGACATCGACGACACCGTGCGCGCCACCGCCCATAACGCCGGCTGGCTTGATCTGAAGCTCGTCCCGGAGCGGCACAACACCGTCAAGATCCTGCTGTTTCTCGATGTCGGCGGCTCGATGGAGGATCACGTGCGGCTCTGCGAGGAACTGTTCTCGGCCGCGCGCTCAGAGTTCAAGCACCTCGTCCACTTCTATTTTCACAACTGCGTCTATGATTCGGTATGGCGCGATGCGCGGCGCCGCCACGTCGAGCAGACGGCGGTGACGGAGATCTTGCGCACCTATGACCGGACCTGGCGCCTCGTGCTGGTCGGCGACGCCAGCATGAGCCCCTATGAGATCGACAAGGAAGGCGGCAGCGTCGAGCGCTGGAACGACGAGCCGGGCCGGGTCTGGCTCACCCGCCTGTTCGAGGCCTATCAGCGGGCTGTCTGGCTCAACCCGGTGCCCGAGCAATACTGGGACGGGACGACCAGCATCGGAATGATCCGGCGCCTCGCCGAGGATCGCATGTTTCCGTTGACCCTCGACGGGATCGACCGGGCGATGCGGGCGTTGGCCCGCTGAGCGGTCGGCGCGCCCGGCTCAGGCGGCTTCGGGCTTCTGCTCCTTTGGGCGCAGATAGGCGCGCGCCGCGTGCTCGGCGCAATAGGGCTTGCCGGGCACTGGACGGGCGCAGCAGAAATGAAAATCCTCCTCGCCCGGATGACCGATCGGCCACAGGCAGGACGGCCCGGCAAACTCGAAGACGTTGCGCGGCGGCGGCGGCCTGACCGGGATGATCCGCGGCGACAAGGCGATGCGGTGCACCTTGCCGATGATCGCGTTCTTGGTCAGTCCCATCCGGCGTCCGATCTCGGCCGATGGGACTCCTTCATCCCACAGCTGCGTCAACAGATGGATGCGCTCGTGCGTCCAGGTTTCTTCCATTTGACCCCCCAACTGGTCCCGCGGCCGTTCCCCAACAGCCACAAGATGGTGTAGAGTACCCGATAGGTTCGTCCAGCGAAAGTCTATATCTGGTAGATCAGCGCATCACCTCCCCGCTTTCGCGACGATAGCTGACGACTTTTGACAGATAGGCCGGCAGATGCCCCTCCGGGGCAAAGCCCGAGCTGAACAGCCGGTCGAGATCCTCGCGCAGATAGCTCTTGTAGTAGGGCTCGTAAAAGAGGGTGGGAAAGCTGTCGAGCAGCGCGTCGTAAAGGGGCTTGTCGCCGGTCTGCAACGAATCGATCAGGATCGCCGTGCCGCCCGGCTTCAGGACACGGCGGATCTCGGCGACAACGGCGCGGCGCACGCGCGGCGGCAACTCGTGAAAAAGATAGACGCAGGTGACGGCGTCAAACTCGCCGTCGGCAAACGGCATCGCCTCGGCCGGAGCGGCGACAAGGCGGGTGCGCGACCACGGCCGCAGCAGGCGGCGCGCGACGGCGAGATAAGGCGGGGACAGATCGAGACCGGTGACGTGAAGGCGCGGGTGATTGGTCTTGACTTCGCGCAGAAACTGCCCGGTGCCGCAGCCGACATCGAGCAGCCGCGCCTGCCTGCCACATCCGGCGAGCGCCCGCCGGAGCGGCACCAGCGCCTGGCGGCGCATCGCCGCCGCGCCGCCGCCAAAGAGGACCTCGACCTGATGGTCATAGCGCTCGGCCGAGGCCGCGCTCAGATAGCCGTCGCTCTGGAAATGAAAGTTTTGCAGGTAATAGCGCGGATAGGATCCGGCCGGCGCCGCGGCGAGCCGGCGCTCCTCCCGCCCGCCATGCCGGCGCTCCTCGACCGCGGCAAGATCGATAAAGAAATCGACGGCGCGGGCAAGGGCCGCAAACGGGGGACCGATCCCCTCCTGCGGCGGGGCGTAATAGCCTTCTTCGATATTGCGCCAGTCCTGCGCGAACAGCGCGAAAAGATCGGCGAGGATGCGCTTGCGGTCCGGAATCGGCCGGCCGCGCAGCGCGGGCGGCAGCGCAACCGGGCGGGAGAGCCGCGCGGCCAGCAGCTTCTGCCCGAAAAACCATGAGACCCGCGCGCGCTGCGCGGCGTCAAAGGCCAGTCTGTCGAGAGCAGAGGTCGTGCTGATCTTGCGTCCACCCTGGCGTCCACTCGCACCAGGACCCCGGCGAACAACGCGGCGCGCACGCGGTTCGCCGACTGCACGGCGCATCGAAAGGGAGGATTGGCCTGAGCTCGGCATCCGCATCCCATGCTGGCTGTCGCGCTCCGCATTCCGGCCGGACCGGCCGCGTTTTCCCCAAAACCCGGGCCGTGTCGCGGGTCATTTCCGGACCGCGCCGGCGCGGAGGCGCGCGATCGTTTTGAAAACCTTTCCGAGGGGTATCGTCAAGGCGGAATTGGCAAACCTGCGCGGATGAGGGCGCCTTTCACCCCGCCCTATGCGTCGAGACCGACCAGGCTGCGGGCGTAGGCGCGCGCCTCAAACGGGCGCAGGTCCTCGGCGCCCTCGCCGACGCCGAGAAAATGGATCGGGATGCCGTACTTCTCGGCCAGCGAAACCAGAACCCCGCCCTTGGCGGTGCCGTCGAGCTTGGTCATCACCAGACCGGTAACGCCGACCATCTCGCGAAAGATCTCGGCCTGGGCGTGCGCGTTCTGCCCGGTCGTGGCGTCGAGCACCAGCAGCACCGAATGCGGCGCCGCGGCATCGACTTTTTTCAGCACCCGCACGATCTTCTGCAACTCGCCCATCAGATCGGCCTTGTTGTGCAGCCGCCCGGCGGTGTCGATCAGCAGAACGTCGGCTCCTTCCTCGCGCGCCAGGACAAAGGCGTCATAGGCCAGACCCGCGGCATCGGCACCGGGTGGGCGCGAGACCACGCGAGAGCCGACGCGCTCGCCCCAGATTTCAAGCTGCTCGACCGCGGCGGCGCGGAAGGTGTCGCCGGCCGCCAGCACGACCTTCAGTCCGTCGTCACGGTACTGCCGCGCGAGCTTGGCGATCGTCGTCGTCTTGCCGCTGCCGTTGACGCCGATGACGAGGATGACAAACGGCTTTGTCGCCGGGTCAAGGCGCAAAGGTTTCATCACCGGCTCGACCAGCCGGATCACC
>JBOHMF010000121.1:0-10718 GCA_050730055.1 Allostellaceae bacterium | reverse complement strand
CGTGACAACTATCTTTGGGTCCACATCCCGATCGGCTATCTCTACACCCAGAACAACCCGCGCACCGACTGGTGCTTCAAGACCGAACCCGAGGAGGGTCTCAATGGCCGCGCGCTCAACTATCCGCGCGGGCGGGTGCTGGGCGGCTGCTCCTCGATCAACGGGATGATCTATATGCGCGGGCAGGCGCGCGATTACGACCAATGGCGCCAGCTTGGCAATGCCGGGTGGGACTGGGACGACGTTCTGCCCTATTTCAAAAAGAGCGAGGATCACGGCGCCGGAGCCGATGCCTTCCACGGCGTCGGCGGCGAATGGCGCGTCGAACCGATGCGGCTCTCCTGGGAGATCCTTGACGCCTTTCGCGCGGCAGCGGCCGAGGTCGGCATTCCCCCGACCGATGATTTCAACCGCGGCAACAACGAGGGCTGCGGCTATTTCATGGTCAACCAGAAGCGTGGCGTGCGCTGGAACACCGCAAAGGCGTTTCTGAAGCCGGTGCGGAGCCGCGGCAATCTGCGCGTTCTCACCGGGGCTCAGGCCACGCGCATCCGCTTTGCCGGAAAACGCGCCGCCGGTCTGGAATTCTCCTACCAGGGCGGTGCGGCCCACGCCGCCGTCAAAGGCGAATTGATCCTTGCCGCCGGTGCGATCGGCTCGCCGCACCTGTTGCAGCTGTCCGGGGTCGGACCGGCGCCGCTCCTGCAAAACTGCGGCATCCCCATGGTGCACGCGCTCGCCGGCGTCGGCGAGAATCTGCAGGACCATCTCCAGATCCGCACCATCTACAAGGTGCGCAACACCAGGACGCTCAACGAGCAGGCCGGGAGCCTTATGGGACGGGCGGTGATGGCCCTGCAATATGCGCTGACGCGGCGCGGACCTTTGACGATGGCGCCGAGCCAACTCGGCGCCTTTGCGCGCAGCGATCCGGTGCGCGAGACGCCAAACCTCCAATACCATATCCAGCCGTTGAGCCTCGACAAGTTCGGCGACCCTCTGCACCGCTTCCCGGCCTTCACCGCCTCGGTGTGCAACCTGCGCCCGGACAGCCGCGGCACGGTGCGGCTGCGCTCCGCCGATCCTGCGGCGCACCCGGCGATCCGCCCGAATTATCTCTCGGCCTCCGCCGACCGCCTTGTGGCGGCGGAAGCGATCCGGTTGACCCGGCGGATCTGCGCAGCGCCTGCGATGCGTCGCTTTGCGCCCGAGGAGTTTCTCCCCGGCGCGGACTGTCAGAGCGAGGAGGACTTGGCGCGTGCCGCCGGTGCGATCGGCACCACGATCTTTCACCCGGTCGGCACCTGCAAGATGGGCAGCGATCCTCTCGCCGTGGTGGACGATCGCCTGCGCGTGCATGGCCTCGACGGTCTGCGCGTCGTCGACGCCTCGATCATGCCGACGATCACCTCGGGCAACACCAATGCGCCGACCATCATGATCGCCGAGAAGGGTGCGGCGATGATCCGCGAGGATCGCAAGAGCGCGATGCGCCGCAGCGCCTAACCTTCCTGGGCCACAAAATCGCGGGCCTGGGCGGCGATGCGCAGACCGTGGTGGCGCTTCATCGGCGTATGCAGATAGCGGTTGACGGCCGCGCACAGCGTATCGGCCCAGGGCGCCTCGGGCGCCGCGTTCAACTCGTCCTCCAGCGCAAACAGGACCTTCAGGCGGTGACAGGCGACGATTGGCTCGGCGATGCCGTGATCGTAGAGCGCCTTGTCCTCGGCGGCGAGAAAACCCGCACGGTCCTCGACCCGCCAGCCTTTCGCATCCTCGGCGGCGCCGACATATTTCCGGTTGCGCCCGACAAACAGCGCCATCTGCAAGGCCGCGCGCGGCCACAGATCGAGGTTCTCCTCGCACAAGTGGCGGCAGGCATTGGCAAAGGTCAGCGCGTGGGTGAAATCGAGCCAGCCGACATTGTCGGCGATCGGGTTTCCGGTCGCGCGCTCAAACCACGTATCAAAATGGAGGAGATTGAACGCGGCGGCGCCGAGGAGCGCATCGTAAAGCTCGCGCATCGGGCGGGCGGCCGAGGCAAGGGTGCGGCGCAAGGCGCCCTCGACCGACAGGCCGGCAAAATCCTCCGCGCGCGCG
Organism: Allostellaceae bacterium; assembly: GCA_050730055.1. Taxonomy (GTDB): domain Bacteria; phylum Pseudomonadota; class Alphaproteobacteria; order ATCC43930; family CGMCC-115725; genus AP-15. The sequence continues at coordinate 8,618 of JBOHMF010000121.1, read as the reverse complement.
GGCGTATCGCCCGCCCCGTCCCATTCGCCAAATGCTTTGGCGTAGCCGCGAAACTCGGGCAGCCGCTCCTCGCGCCGCGCGCGCGCCAGCATCCGCGTCAGCGCCAGCAGCACCGGTTCCGCGACCGCTTCGCCAAGGCGTTCGATCAACTGGCCGGTCTTCAGCGTATAGATCGCGCAATGGCCAAAGCCGGCATAATGGGCGAGCGCCGCTTCGCCGATCGCCGGGCGCAAGCGCACATAGGGAAGCTTTCGCGCCAAGGCGCCGCGCATGTGCGCGATCGCGGCGGCTTCGTCCTCCGCTTCGATCGCATCGACAAAGGCGCGCGCATCCCATTCCGCGCTCTCCGGCGCATAGGAAAATTCGCCGGCCCCCTGGGTATCCCAGGCGAGATGGCCGAGCGGTTCAAGCAAGGCGGCGAGCCGCTCCTCGGCACTGTCTGCGCGGGCGGCGAGGAGGAGCCAATCGGCCGCCGCCGCGTGCGCATGCGTCATGCCGTCTTCGAGGCAATCGTTGCGGCCGCGAAAGGCGTGCGCGAGCGCGTCCTCGGCGGCAAAGCCGGCGTGTTCCAGCCGTGCCACCTCGCGCGCCATGCGCGGCCTGTCGTTGTCCGCAAGGGCGGCGTCGATCCCTTGGAGGGCACGGGCGTGCTGCGCGTCCGCCGGCGGATCGGACAGATCGAGCAGGAGCTCGCCGTCGCGCAGGGCGACCCCGTAGGTGCGCACCGGGTCGCGGCCGATCAGCGCCGCGCCGCTCGTGAGGTCGAATTTCCAGTTGTGCCAGTTGCAGGTCAGCACGCAACCCGGCCCGAGCGTCCCCTCGCTGAGGGGATAGCCTTCGTGCGGGCAGCGGTTGGCGATGGCAAAGACGCGCTCACCGTCAGCGACGAGAAGCACCTGCCTTCCGTCGTGCCGCACGAGCTTGCGGCCGCAGGCGCGCAATTCGCCGGCGGCGATCCCGGTCGGCGTGAACATCCTCCTACCCTCTCGCGGCCCGGCGTCAGGACGCCGCCATCGGCCGGCGCACCATCTCGTCCGGGGTGCGGTAGGCGGCGGCCGCCGGCATCCGGCCGGGTTGCGGGTCGATCCCGCTGCGCCCGCCCTCGTTCTCATAGACGTGGATGTGCGGCACCACCGGGCGGCGGTTGCGCTCGGCGTCGAGCCACAGCCGCAGCATCAACCGCTTTCTGTCCGGCTCGTCCCCATCGACAAATTCCGAACGCGCGTGCAGGACCGCGTAATTGTTGACAAAACTCGCCTCGCCCGCGTCCAGCCGGGTCTCGAACTGCAAGGCGGCGGCAGTGGCGCGGAAAGTGTCAATCGCATCGATCTCCTGCGGGGTAAAGGTGCGCCCGAGATCGCGGAAGGCAGCGTTGACAATCTCGCGCACCAGAAAGACGCTGACGCGGCCCTCGCGCTCGGAAAACACCGGAATGTCATAGGGAGTGATCGACGGCTGGGTCGGCGCCTCTTCGCCGCGCCGGTGGTAGGGGAAACCGCGTTTGAGGACCGGCATCAGATCGGGCCGCTTTTTCTGGATCTCGTTGTAGACCGCCAGACCCGAAGCATACTGGCTCTCGCCGCCGCGGCGCGCCTGGCGCACGCACATCAGACCGACAATCTGCCCGAGATCGACGTGCAACGAGAGTTCGCGCCGGCTGGTATAACCGCGCGCGCTCTCCGGCTGTCCCGGTGGGGTCTCGTCGCGCACGAGGCCCAGGAGGTCGCCGCGCGCGCTCTGCGACACGCCGCGGCCAAAATGCGCGCCAAGCGCCCAGAACATCCGGCCGACCTCGTCGTCCGCATGTCCTGCCACCGGGATACCGCGGATGATGACGATCCCGCGGCCCTCCTGGATCTCGTCAAAGACGCGCGCGAGCGGCTCATCGAGCGCCGGGTGCCGGCAATGGGCAGGGCGGATGTCGCCGAGCGCCAGTCTTTTGTTGCGGAATTTGCCGAGCAGTTCCTCCAGGGCCGCGGCCTGCCGCGCGGTCAGATCAAAGGCGATGTCGTCCTTGCCCCCGAGATCGCCGCCGCGCCAGGCCATCGGGTGATCGATCAACGCGGGAAATGCCGCGGTCATGGGCGTCCTCCGCCAAGTTTGCGCGGATGTTAGACCCTTTTCCGCCGGCAATCGAGCGTTACAGCCGAAGCAGCCGCCGGGCGTTGCCGTTCAGCAGTTTCTCCTTGTCTTCGGGGCCGAGCGGCAAGGTCTCGGTCCACTCTGCGCCGGGCGGGTTTTCCGCAAACGGATAATCGACCGAAAACAGGATGCGGTCGATGCCCATTTCCATCATGCAGCAGAGCAGCGCCGGATCGGAGAAAAAGCCGCTCGTGGTGATCCAGAAGTGTTCGCAGAAGATGTCGCGAAAGCTCTTTTCGCTCAGGGTGGCGCGCAGCCCGTGGCTGATGCGCCAGAGATAGAACGGCAGCCCCTCGCCCATGTGGCCGAGGATGATCTTGAGACCGGGATGGGCGTCAAACACGCCGCTCAGCACAAAACGAATGCCCTGCGTCGCGGTCTCGACGGTAAAACCCCAGGCGGCGCGCAGGATGCCGGGATGCTTTTGCGCGTAGTCCTTGTAGTAGGCTTCGATCACCGCGGCTTGCGGCAAGGCCGGATGGATGTAGATCGGCACATCGAGCGCCGCAGCGCGCTCATAGATCGGCCAGAAGCGCTTGTCGTCGTGAAAGACGCCCAGGGTCAGCCCATTGATCATCGCCCCCTTGAAGCCGAGCCTTGTCACCGTGCGCTCCAGCTCGTCGGCCGCGGCGCGCGGATCGGCGGTCGGCAGCGCGGCAAAGGCGGCAAAGCGGTCGGGGTGACGCCCGACCGCCTCGTGAAGGCGATCGTTGACGCGGCGCGCCAGCGGCACGGCCGCCGCCGCCTCGACCGCCTGCAAGCCGGGGATCGAATGCGACAGAACCTGGAAATCGATGCCGGCCTCGTCCATCTCACGCAAGCGCAAGGCGCCGAGGTCGTCGAGCCGGCGGACGATTTCGGCACCGGCGCCGGGGCCGCCCCGCTCCTTCACTTCGGCATCGAGATAATGCTCTTCGAGCGCGATGATATATGGTTTTGCCGCCATTCGTGTCCTCCCCTGTCCAGGCGCGCGCAGCATACCCCGGCGCGCGACGGGTTGCACCCGCAGGAGCCGTCTCAGGCGCCCCCGCCGTGCTGGTGCGCCGCCGGATGGGCATGGTCGTGCCGCGCATAATGCTGGCGTAAGAGGTCCTTGCCGTAATCGTTGCCGTTTGGCGTGCGCACCACGGTATGGATGTGATCGCGCGAGGGCGTGTCGTTGTCGTAGACGATGCCCGACTGATGATCGAACTCAATGAGGATCACCGGGCTCAGGATGCGGTAATAAAAGGGACTCCGGTCGTCAAACGGACCGATCCAGGCAAAGCGCGTTGCGCCCAGGTGAGGCTTTGCCTCAGCCCATCGGATCTCGGCGTGGCCCGGCCGGATGCGGCCGGTATAGGTCGCCAGCAGCGCTTCCAGGCGCTCGCGACCTTCGGGCGACAACTCGTCATAGCGGACCCCGGCAGGCTCGATGCGCCGGTTGTCGTTGAACGCGGCGGTCAGGAGTTCCGAGGGGAGATCCCGACTGATCGTCGCGCGTTGCCGCTCCTCGGCCGACAGGACCCCCATCATGGCATGGCCGCGCTCTTCTTCGGCGGCAAAGACGCGCGTCCCCTGATATCTGCCAAAGCGCGCGAACACCGGCTCCGACCCCATGAACAGGGGTGTCAGAACGAGCTGATCGCCGAGCGCAAAACCGTTGAGGTTGAGATGATGGCCGTCGATCTGAAAACCCCAGGGCGCGTCCGGCGCCGGCGTGCCAAACAGGCTGATCCAGTAGAACCACTCGCTGTATTCCTCGGGTTTCCCGGTGATTTCGAGCGCGTGCTCGTTGAGCCGCATGATGTCGCGCGCGGTCTGGAAGCCCGAGGCGCTCAGGCTCTCGCGCATCAGGGCAAGCGCGGCGGTGCGCTGGTCGCCATCGAGATCGGCGAGGCAGAGGCCGTGGCGCATCAGCCAGGGGTGAATGTTCGACCACTGCCGCCACGCCTCGTCGCCGACCGCAAAAGAGACCGCTTTCCGCTGTTCCGCGCTCAAAGTTGCGAGAAAGGCGCGCGCCGCCTCCACCAGCGGCATCAGCGAGACGCCGGCCTTGCCGATCGCAAACAGCCCCGGGGCGGGCGCGCCGTTTCCGGCGATCCCGCGGAAGGACTCGGCCAGACCCGCCTGGGCGCGCTCCAGCATCGGCCGCATGCGCTGCGGCAGATCAAACGGCCGGATCGCCGGTGTCTCCGGTCTTTTCCTCAGGCCGAAATGCGCGGATTCTCCTGCCATGCTCAGGCCCTCCTGACGATCCTGGGAAGATGAGAATTCCCTCTGCGGATGGACAGCCGCAAGAATGCGCGCTCGGCGCTCCCGGGTCGACTCTCAAGCGGGCTTTGGGACCGGCATTCCAGTTTGCGGGGGTATAGAGAATGAGAGCGTTGCGTTTTCTGGCGCTCGCCTGCGCGGCAATGCTGGTGCTATTGGTGCCGGCGGCAGCGGGACCGGCGGCGGGCGGGCGCGTCCTGATCGCGAGCGATCTGCATTTCAACCCGATGGCCGATCCGGCGCTGGTCGATCGCCTGGCGGCGGCCGATCCGAGCGCCTGGCCCGCCATCCTCGACGGCGCGCCGGACCGGAGCCTCGGGCGTTATGGCGCCGACACCAACTGGCGGCTGTTGCGCTCGGCGGTGCGCGCGATGAAGGCGGTGGTGCCGGACCCCGCCTTTGTACTGCTGCCGGGGGATTTTCTCGCGCACGGCTTCCGCCGCCAGTTCGACGCCGCGGCGCACCGCCATACGGACGCCGACTACCGCGCCTTTGTGCGAAAGACGATGCAATTTGTCACCGGCCGGATCGCCCGCATTTTTCCCGGCCGGCCGATCCTCCTGACACTCGGCAACAACGACTCCGGCTGCGGCGACTATCAGTTGGCACCGCACGGCCGCTTTCTCGCCGCGACCTTGCCGCTCGTGCGCCGGCTCCTGGACCGCGCGGGCGGCGCCGGCATCGCGCCGAGCTGGACCGGTTATGGCAATTACAGCGTCGTGCTGCCGCGGCCGCCGGGGGTGCGCGTCCTCGTCCTCAACACCGTGTTCTTTTCCGCGCACTACCGCAACCGCTGCGGAGCGCCGGGTGAGGCCGACCCGGGACGGGCGACGCTCGCCTGGCTGGGGCGCCGGCTCGCCGCGGCAAAAGCGGCGGGCGCTCGGGTCTGGCTTCTTTATCACATCCCGCCGGGCGCCGACGCCTATGCGACCTTCCGCTCCGGGTTGTGTCCCGACGCCTTTGTCCCGCTGTGGAAACCGGCCTACGCCAAACCCTTCGCGGCATTGATGCGACGCTATGCCGGGACAATTGCCGCCAGCTTTGCCGGCCACCTGCACATGGACGATTTCCGATTGACCGGGGCGGGCGGCAGCCCTGCCGGATTTGTCCTGATCACCCCGGCCGTGAGTCCGATCTTTGGCCAGAACCCGGCTTTTCGCACGGTGTCCTTTGACGGCGCGGGCAGGCTGCTGGATGAGACCACCTACGATCTGACAAATCTGACCACCGCAGGCGCCGGGACGCCGGCCGCCTGGCAGGCGGAATATACCTTCACCCGAGCGTGGCACCTGCCGCGCCTCGACACCGCGAGCCTTGCGCGCCTCGTCCGGATGATCGCGCAGAATTCGGCCGTGCGCCGGCAGTGGATACGGTTTTACGGGGTGTCGAGTCCGATCATCGCGCTGGCGCTCGCCGCGCCCATCGGACATCCGGCGCGCGCCGTTCTGTGCGCTCCGGCGCACCCGGCGCCACAGGATTACGACCGCTGCTACTGCGGCGGCGATTGACGCTACTTGGTGCCAAACAGGCGGTCTCCGGCATCGCCAAGACCGGGCAGGATATAGCCCGCCTCGTCGAGGCAGCGGTCGAGCGCGGCGGCAAAGATCGACACGTCCGGAAAAACGCCGAGGACATTATCGACCCCTTCCGGCGCCGCCACCAGGCAGACAAACTTGATCGAGCGCGCCGACAGTTCGGCGAGGCGCGAGATCGCCGCCACCGCCGAATTGCCGGTGGCGAGCATCGGATCGACCAGGATCACGTCGCGCTCGGGCAGATCCTCCGGCAGTTTCAGATAGTATTCGACCGCCTGCAAGGTGCGCGGATCGCGGTAGATGCCGATATGCCCGACCCGCGCCGACGGCAGGAGATCGAGCATGCCGTCGAGGATGCCGTTGCCGGCGCGCAGGATCGAGACGAGGCAGACCTTCTTGCCGGCGAGCAGCGGGAAATCCCCCGGTTCGAGCGGCGTCTCGATCGCCACCGAACCGAGCGGCAGATCGCGCGTCGCCTCATAAGCCAGCAACAGGCTGATCTCGCGCAGCAGCCGGCGGAACTCGGCGGTCGGCGTGGTGCGGTCGCGCATCAGCGACAATTTGTGCTGGACGAGGGGGTGATCGACGACGACAAAACCCGGTCTCTTCCGCTCGGTCATGTGCGATCCTCCTCAGCTCGCGCCTTTCCCCGTTCCCCTTTGCATAAAGGGGACAAATGAAAAACCGGGAAAAACGCACCACCCGAGCCGTCCGTTTTTGACCAAGGCCGCCGTTCGCTTCCGATGGCCGAACCGCGCTTTCCGCCCCGGATCGGAGATGTGCCGTCTCACGGCATGGTGGCCGGCGACGAAAACGGCTTGGTCGCATCGGCCACAAACATGACCAAGGCGCTGAGGTCACCGGCGCCGCTGCTGGACACCTCCATCGGCGTGCCGGGCGGATGTCCGAGCATGGGCTGACCGGCCGAGACACGGTTTACGCCCTTCGGCGTCTTTTGGGTGAGTTCACCGCTCAGCACGTAAAAGGTTTCCGACCCCGGATGAGTGTGGACCCGTGTTTTGACGCCGGGCGGGCCGCCGGCCCGATTGATGCGCAAGAGGTATTGGGGGGCGGTGATCGGGGGCACGGGGCCTATCTCAGCCACCTTGCTGCCACCGGGCGACGATCCGCCGCGCGGCCCGAGCGTGAACAGCCAGGCTTTGCCGGCGACTTCGGCGGCGAGTGCCGTCGGGCTTGCGGCGGCTTGCGCCGCGGCGAGGGTCGGGAAGGTATCGATGCGCCAGAACAGGAGGCCGGGCGGCAGCTGCGCGACCTTCTTTTCCGCCACCGGCGTGACAGTGAATTTCTGCGCCTGTGCCGCCATCGACAGCAGCAACCCCGCTATCGCGGTTGCCCATATGAGACACGAGCATCGCAAAGCGCGCGCGGGATGCATCATTTTGACCTTCCTCTTCCTGGGGTGGAGCCGACTCCAATATCAGAATCCCACGCTTCAAAACACCGTGCCGTCGCTCGCGATCGTGAGCGGCGGGGCGCCGTCCGCCCGCCGGGCGAAGGCGAGTTCGCGCCCAGCCATCCAGGTCCCGCCTTCGAGCACGCGGGCGAGCGGCAATTCGGCGGCGCTCCGGCCGAGGCGCGCGCGCACCAGGGACGCGAGCCGATCGATAAGCGCCACGGTCAAGGCGCGCCACTCGACGACCGGCTCGGAAAAGACTTCGAGCGGCCGACGCGGCAGGTCGGGATCGCGCGCCGCGAGAACGCCGCCATCGAGAAAGAGACCCCCATTGCGGTACTCGGCGAGACCGGTCAGACCGTCGCGCTCGACGATGCGAAACCCCGCCTCTTCAAGCGGTTCGATGAGCGAGTAGGCGAGCCACTGCGCCAGCTTGTGAAACGGCACGAGACCGTCGCCGGGAACCGCGGGGTGACGGCCGCAATCGCCGAGCGGCATTTTCCCCAGGCGCGCCCCTCCCGGCCAGATTTCGGCAAAAGCGTCGAGCAGGGTGGCGAGAATGTCGGGCGCCGGCAACGCCATGCGCCGCGAATGCCAGGAATTGTAGAGCCGGCCGAGGCGCGCCGGGGCGCCAAACAGATCGGGGCGGGAGGCCGCCGCATCGCCGAGCCGGCGCAGCAGCCGCGCGCGCCCCTCGATCCCGAGAAGCTCGTTGCCGGGGCCGTGCTGACAGGCGCGCGCCAGATCGTCCTCGGACAGGCGCACCAAAGCTGCGGCGTCGGCGCGCCACGGCCGCGCCGGATCGGCCGAAAACAATCCATCCGCCATCGCCCGGAGGCTGGCGACCGCCAGCCCCTCGGAGCGCGTCAGGGTGAGACCGGTCTCGCGCTCGCAAAAGCGCCATTCCGGTCCGGCGCCGGCGTCGAGCAGGACCGAGACAACAGCCAGATCGATCCGCGCCCGCGCGGTCTCGGCCGGGTCGGCGCCGGGGGCGACGAGCGCCGCGCGATCGACTCCGCCGGCGGCGAAATGCCGCCAGCGGCTGTGATAGGGGATGACAAGATCGGGATAGCGACGCCGGGTGACGGCGGCGACATGATCCGCAACCGCGTCAAGCCGTTCGGGAACAAGCCGGAAGTGCCGGGTTTCGCCGCGCGCGGCGGCAGCCAGGACGAGAGCGCAGCGGGCCCGCACCGCCGCCACGGAAAGCAGCGCGCGCGCCTCGATCTCGCCATCCCCTATCACAGCCGCTGGCGGAGGGAGAGGGTGGGGTG
>JBOHMF010000120.1:0-10747 GCA_050730055.1 Allostellaceae bacterium | reverse complement strand
ATACCATCGTGGCGTTACGCGTTGATCCGCAGCACGGCACGCTCGACCCGACCGGACAGGTCATCGAGACCGCGAGCCCGGCCTGCATCGTTTTTGCCGGTCGGTAGCGCTTCGGTCCCAAAGCAGTATAAGATACAGGGTATGCGGGCCCGCGGACCGGGCCGCGGCATCCCGGCGTTCGGTCCGGCCGGGCGAATGACAGGACGGCGATGATCACCTTTGACACCGATCCCGCGCGCTGGCGCCATTGGCGGCTCGCCTGCGCGGGCGCCGTCGCCACCCTCACCCTTGCCGTCGCCGAGGAAGGCGGGCTTTATCCGGGCTATCGGATGAAGCTCAATTCTTACGATCTCGGTGTCGATATCGAACTGGCCGACGCCCTCGACCGCATCCGCTTTGAGCACCCGGAGGTGCGCGTCGTTGTCGTCACCAGCGGACTGGAGCGCGTCTTCTGCTCGGGCGCCAACATCTACCGGCTGGCCCAGGCGAGCCATGCCGAGAAGGTCGATTTCTGCCGCTTTACCAATGAGACCCGCAACGCGATCGAGGATCTGAGCCGGCATTGCGGGATCAGATTTCTCGCCGCCGTCAACGGCGCCTGCGCCGGCGGCGGTTACGAACTGGCGCTCGCCTGCGATGAGATCGTGATGGTGGACGACCGCTCGACAACGCTCTCGCTGCCGGAAGTCGCGCTGTTGGGGGTCCTGCCCGGCACCGGCGGGCTGACCCGCCTTGTCGATAAGCGCAAGGTACGGCGCGACCGCGCCGACGTGTTTGCGACAGCGGCCGAAGGGGTGCGCGCCGAGCGCGCGCTCGCCTGGAAGCTGGTCGATTGCATCGCTCCGCCCGCCCGCTTTGCCGAACTCGTCGCCGAACGGGCAGAGGCGCTCGCCGCACCGAGCGATCGGTCAGGCGCTGCCGCGGGCGTCGCGCTGCCGCCGCTCGGCCGCCGGATTGATGCCGAGGGCTATCATTATCGTTGGGTCGAGGTCGCGCTCGCCCGCGCCGAGCGCAGCGCGCACGTCATCGTGACAGGGCCAGGCGCGGGAGACATCCCCGACGGGATCGATGGCATCCTCGCCGCCGGCGCAAGCTGGTGGCCGCTCGCCCTGGCGCGCGAACTCGACGATGCGCTCCTGTTGCTGCGCGCCAACGAGCATGAGATCGGCGCGCTGGTTCTGAAGACGCGCGGCGATCCCGCCCATGTTCTCAAAAGCGATGAAATCATGGCCGCGCATCGCGGCCACTGGTTTGTGCGCGAAGTGATCGCCTCGCTGCGGCGCACGTTGCGGCGGCTCGATCTGTGCGGCAAAAGTCTTTTCGCGCTGATCGACGAAGGATCGTGCTTTGCCGGCACCCTGTTCGAGTTGGCGCTCGCCGCCGACCGCAGCTACATGCTGGCGGGAGGCGACGATCCGCCGATGATCGCGCTCGGCCCCTTTGCCTTTGGCGGCCTCGAAATGGCCAACGGCCAGACCCGGCTCTTGACCCGCTTTCACGATGAGGCGGCCGTGGCGGCGCTCGCCCCGCTTGAGGGCCATCTCCTCGATGCCGCGGCGGCCGAGGAACATGGCCTCGTCACCTTTGCCCCGGACGAACTCGATTGGGAGGAGGAGATCCGCCTTGCTGTCGAGGAGCGCGCCAGCCTGTCGCCCGACGCGCTTTCGGGTCTCGAAGCCAATCTGCGCTTTGCCGGTCCCGAGACCCTGGCGACGCGCATCGCGGGGCGCTTGTCGGCATGGCAGAACTGGGTCTTTCTGCGCCCCAACGCGGCCGGACCCGAGGGCGCATTGAAGAGCTACGGCAGCGGCCGGCGGCCGCGCTTTGACCGGGAGCGGATTTGACGGGAGGCGGCATGGCCCTCGATACCTTTGAGCGCATTCCAAACAATGTCGATCTCGCCGGGAACCGTGCCTTGCGCCGTGCGCTTGAACACTGGCAGCCGCGTTTTCTCGAATGGTGGCGCGAGATGGGGCCGACGCGCTTTCAGGGCAGCGAGGTTTATCTGCGCACCGCGATCGGCGTCGATGCCGCGGGCTGGGCGAGCTACGGCATGGTGCGGATGCCGGAATACCGCTGGGGCATCTTTCTCGCCGATCCCGAACCCGACCGCCGCATCGGCTTTGGCGATCTCTACGGCGAGCCGGTGTGGCAGCAGGTGCCGGGCGAGCACCGCGCCACCCTGCGTCGGCTGATCGTCACGCAAGGCGACACCGAACCGGCCTCGGTCGAGCAGCAGCGCCTTTTGGGCATGACCGCCCCCTCGCTCTACGATCTGCGCAACCTGTTTCAGGTCAATGTCGAAGAAGGCCGCCACCTGTGGGCGATGGTCTATCTGCTGCACGCCTATTTTGGCCGGGATGGCCGCGAGGAAGCCGAGGCGCTGTTGGAGCGCCATTCCGGCGACCGCGACCGGCCGCGCATCCTTGGCACCTTTAACGAGCCGATCGAGGAGTGGCTGAGCTTTCTGTTCTTCACCTGCTTCACCGATCGCGACGGCAAGTTCCAGTTGAAATCGCTGGCCGAGAGCGGCTTTGATCCGCTGTCGCGCACCTGCCGCTTTATGCTGGCCGAGGAGGCGCACCACATGTTTGTCGGCGCCACCGGGATCGCCCGCGTCCTCGCGCGCACGCTCGAAGTGATGCGGGAGATCAAAAGCGACGACCCGGCGCAGGTGCGCGAAGCCGGCGCGATCGATCTCCCGACGATGCAGCGTTTTCTCAACTTCTGGTTCAGCTCCTCGCTCGATCTCTTTGGCGCCGAGATCTCGTCAAACGCGGCGAACTATTTTGCCGCCGGTCTCAAGGGCCGGCCCGACGAGCGGCGCTATGAGGATCATGTCGCCGCCGCAGCGGTGCTGGCGCTCGATCTGCCGCAGGGAGGCGACAGGACTCGGCAGGAGGTGCCGCTCAGAAGCGCGGTCAACGAGGTGACGCGCCGCGCCTACGCCCACGAATGCGACAATGCGGTCGGGCGCTGGAACCGGCAGATCACCGAGGCCGGGCACGATTTCAGGCTCGCTCTGCCAAGCCCGCGCTTTCGCCGTGCGATCGGGGTATGGGCTGGTGTGCCGTGCGATCCGCAGGGCCGACGGGTTCCGGGCGAGACCTGGCGGGCGCGCCAGGACGAATGGCTCCCCTCCGAGGCCGACCGCGATTTTATCAAGATCCTGATGCGCCCCGTGACCGAACCCGGAAAGATTGCCGGCTGGATCGCCCCGCCCGAGCGCGGCATCAATGATCTTCCTGCCGATTACGAATACGTGCGGTTGTAGGGCGGAAAAGCCCTGCCCCGGCGCAAGCCGGGGGCGGCGCATTCCGCCCTATGAGCTTGACGCACGGTGCGGCGGCTCGCTTTAGTGCCGCAGCCGTCCCATTTGCCGGAGGAGCCACGATGGCCGCAGGGAATTTCGCCGGGGTGCTGGTCCCGGTCCTCACCCCCTTCACCGCCGACGGCGTGCCCGACGCCGCCCGCTTTGCCGCGTTCTGCCGTTGGCTGCTGGACGAGGGCGCCGACGGCCTCGCCGTCTTTGGCACGACGAGCGAAGCCAATTCGATGGCGCCAGGCGAGCGCATGGCGCTGCTCGACCATCTGATCGCCTCCGGCATCCCGGCGCAAAAGCTGATGCCCGGCACGGGCGCCTGCGCGATCAGCGATGCTGCGGCGTTGACCCGTCATGCAGTGGGACATGGCGTTGGCGGCGTTTTGATGCTGCCGCCCTTTTATTACAAAGGGATGCCGGATGACGGCCTCTACGCCTTTGTCGCCCAGGTCATCGAGCGGGTCGCCGCGCCGGCGCTCCAGGTCTATCTCTATCACATTCCGCCGGTGGCGCAGGTCGGCTGGTCGCCCGATCTCGTCGGGCGCCTCATCCGCGCCTACCCGCACACGATCGTCGGTTTGAAGGACAGTTCGGGCGACTGGCAGAACACCGCGGCGCTGCTCGACCATTATCCCGGCTTTGCCGTCTTTCCCGGCTCGGAGGTGTTTCTGCTCGACGGTCTGCGCAAGGGCGGGGCGGGCTGCATCACCGCGACCGGCAACATCAATCTGCGCGGCATCCGCAAGGTGTGGGAGAACTGGCGGGGGCCGCAGGCGGATGCCTTGCAGGCCGAGATCACGACTTTGCGCAAGACCGTGCAGGCCTACCCGATGGTTCCGGCCTTGAAGCGTGTCGTCGCCCATTTCCACCATGATCCGAACTGGGCTGCGGTGCGCCCGCCGATGGTGCCGCTTGGCGAGGCGCAGGCAAGCGCCCTCCTCGCCGATCTGGCAAAGCTCGGCTTCACGCTTGGTGAGCGCCGCCGCGCCGCCTGAGCCGGTTTTTCTAAAAAGCCGCGCCGTCGCCCCCGCTTGCCGGGGGGAAGCTGTAGAACTTGGTGGGTCGCCTGCGCGACCCGCTCTCCGTCTATTCCTAAAGACCTTTTCCGACACCATATCCGGGCTTGGCGTTGCCCGGAGGGAGCCGGGCCGCGCTGCGCCGCTCGGAGTCCGATATGCCGAACCAGCCGCTTGAAACGTTGATGTGGGCGCAGGCCTGCGAAGCGATGGAGCGCGCCCAGCGCCTGCATCGCCAGTTTTTTCACCGCGGCTACAGGAACCCGCATTGGGAGGCGCCGTGCGACATCTTCGAGACCGACGATACCTTGACGATCCTCATTGCGCTGCCCGGCGTCGCCCCCGATCGCATCACGGTCACACTCTCGGCCGGGGTCGTCGTCGTGCGCGGCGAGCGCCCGCTGCCGCCCGGGCTGGCCAACGCCCGCATCCATCGCCTGGAACTGCCGCATGGGATCTTCGAGCGGCGGATCGAGCTGCCGCCAGCCCGTTTCGAGGTGGCCAGCCGGCATCTCGCCGATGGCTGTCTGATGCTGCAACTCCACAAGGCATGACGGCCACCGCGCCGTTGCCTTATCCGGTCAAGGATTTCGCCATGATGGCCCCAGACGACCAGACCCTGCGCTCGCAGGCGGGAGCAGCCTCCACGGCCGTCGCGCCCGCCGAAACGGCGCCCGCCAGCCTCCCGGCCCTGCCCGAGGATGCGCTGATCCTGATCCCGACCCGCAATCTCGTGCTGTTTCCCGGCACGGTCATGCCGCTGACCCTCGGCCGCCAGCGCTCGCTCGCCGCCGCCCAGGCCGCGGTCCGGCTCAACCGCCCGATTGGCCTCGTGTTGCAGCGCGAGGCGGGAACCGACGACCCGATCCCGGTCGATCTGCACCGCATGGGCACCGAGGCGGGGGTGTTGCGCTATGTCACCAGCCCCGACGGCACCCATCACGTGATCTGCCAGGGCGAGCGGCGCTTCCGCATCGTCGAGTTTCTCGAAGGCTACCCGTTTCTGGTGGCGCGGGTCGAGCGGCTGTCCGAAGGTGAGGGGCAGACGCCGCAGGTCGCCGCCCGCGTGCTGGTGCTGAAGCAGCAGGCGACCGAGGTGCTGCAACTCCTGCCGCAGGCTCCGGCCGAGCTGATCGGCGCCGTGCAGTCGGTCGCTTCGGCCTCGGCCCTCAGCGATCTGATCGCCAGCTTTCTTGATATCACGCCGGCCGAAAAGGAGGAACTGCTCGAAATCGTCGATGTCGCGCGCCGGATCGAGCGTGTCTCCGGGCTCTTGGCCTACCGTCTCGAAGTCCTGCGGCTGTCGCGCCAGATCAGCGAGCAGACCAAGGAGAAGATGGACGAGCGCCAGCGCGAATTTCTGCTGCGCGAGCAGTTGCGTACGATCCAGAAGGAGCTGGGCGAGGGCGAAGACGCCAAGAGCCACGAGATCTCCGAACTGCAACAGAAGATCGCCGCGGCCGGGATGCCGCCCGACATCGAAGCGCACGCCAAGCGCGAACTGGCGCGCCTCGAACGCATGCCGGAAGCGGCCGGCGAGTATTCGATGGCGCGCACCTATCTCGAATGGCTGGTCGAACTGCCCTGGGCGGCGGGCGACCAGCCGCCGATCGATGTCGCCGAGGCGCGCCGCATCCTCGACGCCGATCATTACGGTCTCGACCGGGTCAAACGGCGCATCCTCGAATACCTCGCGATCCAGAAGCTGAACCCGGGCGGGAAGAGCCCGATCCTGTGCTTTGTCGGTCCGCCCGGTGTCGGCAAGACCTCGCTCGGCCAGTCGATCGCCCGCGCGGCGGGCCGCAAGTTTGTCCGTGTCAGCCTTGGCGGTGTGCATGACGAGGCCGAGATCCGCGGTCACCGGCGCACCTATATCGGCGCGCTTCCCGGCACCATTCTCCAGGGCATCAAGAAGGCGGGGAGCCGCACCTGCGTGATGATGCTCGACGAGGTTGACAAGCTCGGCCGCGGCATTCAGGGCGACCCCTCTTCGGCGCTTCTGGAAGTGCTCGACCCCGAGCAGAATTCGACCTTTCGCGACAACTATCTCGGCGTGCCGTTCGATCTGTCGCGCGTCATGTTCATCACCACCGCCAACGTTCTCGACAGTGTGCCGGGGCCGCTCAGGGACCGCATGGAGATCATCGATCTGCCCGGCTATGTCGAGGACGAAAAGCTCGAAATCGCCCGGCGTTATCTGGTCGCCCGCCAGCTCGCGGCAAACGGGTTGAAGCCCGATCAGGCCGAGATCGGCGTGGACGCTTTGCGCGCGATCATCCGCGACTACACGCGCGAGGCCGGGGTGCGCAACCTCGAACGCGAGATCGGCAGCGTCTTGCGCAGTATCGCGGTCCGCATCGCCGAGGGCACCGCCGAGCATGTCGCGATCACGCCGGCCGATCTCCCGGCGATCCTCGGACCGCGCCGCTTTGAGAGCGAACTGGCGATGCGCACCAGCATCCCGGGGGTGGCGACCGGTCTCGCCTGGACCCCGGTTGGCGGCGACATCCTGTTTATCGAGGCGACCCGCATTCCCGGCAGCGGCCATCTGATCCTGACCGGGCAGTTGGGTGACGTGATGAAGGAGAGCGCGCAGGCGGCTCTGTCGCTGGTCAAGAGCCGCGCCGGCGACTTTGGCGTCGATCCCGCCCTGTTTGAGAAAAACGATATCCACATCCACGTCCCGGCCGGCGCGATCCCAAAGGACGGACCCTCCGCCGGGGTGACAATGCTGACCGCGCTCGTCTCGCTGTTGACCGAGCGCACGGTCAACAGCGAGACCGCGATGACCGGCGAGATCAGTCTGCGCGGTCTCGTCCTGCCGGTCGGCGGCATCAAGGAAAAGGTCACCGCCGCTGCCCGCGCCTGTCTCAGCACCGTCATCATGCCGGCGCGCAACCGCAAGGACTACGAGGAAATCCCCGAGCAGGCGCGCAACGCTTTGCGCTTTATCTGGGCCGAGCGCGTCGATGAGGTGCTCGACGCCGCGCTCGAACCGCTGACCGCCGAAAAGCGCGTCCGCGCCGGCTAAGCGGGCAAGGGTCGGGGCGGAACAGCAGCGCCGGCCTTCCCGTTTTCGGTTTATTGGCGGCGCTTTGCCGCATGGGAGAGGAAGATGGCGCCCAAGGACCTTTTGGTCTCGGTCGATCGCACGAGCGCCGGAGAGGGACGGGTGCGGCTCGCCTGCGCCCTGGCGCGGCAGTGGCAGGCCCATCTGTGCGCCGTCCATCCGCTGTTCACAGAGACCCTGCCGGCCGAGCCGCCGCAGTTTATCGATTATGGGCCGGTGGCGGTGCCGGGGAGCGGGATCAGCGTGCATCCCCCCGGTCTCGCCATCGCCGCGATCAACCGCGCGGCCGAGCGCGACGAAGCCGCCCAGAACCTGTTTGAGGCGGAAGCCCGTGCCAACGGGATCGCGAGCGAGTGGCGTTTTGTCGAGAGCGGCGCGGAGGTGATCGAACTCGCCCGCTCGGTCGATCTGGCAATCCTCGGTCAGGTCGCAGGCGAGGGGCCGGTTGAGGGTGCAGCCCGGTTCCGGCCGGAAGACATAATGATGGCCGCCGGCTGCCCAACTCTCGTCATCCCCTATGCCGGCACCTTCACCACTGTCGGACGGCGCGTTCTGATCGCCTGGGACGGGACGCGCGAGGCGATCCGCGCGACGCGGGATGCGCTGCCGCTGATCGAGGGCGCCGAGGCGATCACCCTCCTTCACGTCGCCGCGCGGGAGGCGGCGCTCGGCGAGATCCGGCCGGCGCTCGATCGTGCCCTCGGTCATCTGCAGCACCACGGGATCGCCGCCCAGGCCGAAGAGACCATAAAGGGCGACCTCGCCATTTCCGATGTGCTGCTGTCGCGCGCTGCCGATCTCTCCGCCGATCTGATCGTCGCCGGTCTTTATCACCACTCGCCGCTGCGCGAGGCCGTGCTCGGCGGCGTCAGCCGCGACCTCCTGGCGCACATGACCGTCCCGGTGCTGCTGTCGCGCTGACCGCCAAAACCGCCGGGCCTGGATATCGCCGGCAAAACGCGGCAAGCTCCGGTCGCGGCGACGGAGGGCGGGCGATGAAAGCGGTCGTGTGCGAGGCGTTTGGCGGTCCCGAGGTGCTGCGGCTGCGCGCGGTGCCAGACCCGCCGCCGCCCGGTGCGGGCGAGGTTCAGGTGCGGCTCCTGGCGCGCGGCGCGCAATACGTCGATGTGCTGATGCTCGCCGGCAAATATCAGTTCCGGCCGGAACCGCCCTTTATCCCCGGCAATGAGGGGGCGGGCGAGATCGTCGCGCTCGGTCCCGACGTCACCCGCTTCCGGATCGGGGACCGGGTCTTGAGCCGCCACCGGCTCGGCGCTTTTGCCGAACTGGCCAATGCCCGCGCCGAGGATTGCGAGAAGCTGCCCGCCGGGATGAGCCCTGAAGGGGCGGCCGGCTTCCGTTCTGCTTACGGCACCGCCTATCACGCGCTCCTCCAGCGCGGCCGGCTGAAAGAGGGCGATCGTGTGCTGATCCATGGCGCCGCCGGCGGCATCGGCATCCCGGCGATCCAATTGGCGAAGCTTCACGGCGCCACCGTCATCGCCACCGCCGGCACCGACGAGAAACGGGCTGCCTGCCTCGCCGAGGGCGCCGATCATGCGATCCCTTATGAAGGCGGGTTTCGCGAGCCAGTCATGGATCTGACCGGCGGGCGCGGCGTCGATATCGTCTATGATCCGGTCAACGGTCCCTCTTTTGAGGAATCACTGCGCTGTCTCGCCTGGTGCGGGCGCATCCTGATCCTCGGCTTTGTCGGCGGCGCGCCCGCGCTCGCCCGCACCAACTACCTGCTGATCAAGGGCATCGAGGCGGTCGGCGTGCGCATCGGCGGCCTCATCGAGTTCGCGCCCGAGACGGCTGCCGCCAACACGCGGACGCTCTTGAACCTGGCCGGCAAAGGAAAACTGGTGCCGCACGTCTGGCGCTCTTTTCCGCTCGCCGAGGCAGCCGCCGCGCTCGATGCGCTGATCGCCCGACAGGTCATCGGCAAGGCCGTGCTGGTCGGGTGAACAGGAGGAACCCTGCAATGAAAATCACCGATGTCAGCCTGACCCTCTTTGCCTGGGACAACATTCCGGCCGTCGTCTATGGCGCGCATACGGCGCGCCCCGCCGGATCGAGCGATCTCGGGCTCCTGGCGATCGAGACCGACGCGGGCGTCACCGGCCACGCCTTTCTCGGTACCTCGTCAAACCCGGCGAGCCTTGACGGCCCGGGTCTCATCCGTTTTCTGAAGCCGGTCGTCATGGGAGCGGACCCGCTGGAGCGCGAGCGCCTGTGGCAGGCGCTGTGGCGGCGCTCGCGCGCGGCTTCGATCCGCGCGATCGGGGCCATGGACGTGGCTCTGTGGGACCTTGCCGGCAAGGCGGTGGAGCTGCCGATCCACCGCCTCCTCGGCTCCTACCGCGACCGCGTCCCGGCCTATGCCAGTTCCGAAGTGCATACGACACGCGAGGCCTATGCCGAGCAGGCCCTTTCCTTTCGCGAGACAGGCTGGCCGGTCTACAAGATCCATCCGCCGCAATCCTGGCGGGAGGACATCGCGGTGTGCGCGGCCGTGCGCAAGGCGGTCGGCGACGACTACCGGCTGATGCTCGATTCGACCTGGAGCTACCGCTACGAGGAAGCGCTGCGGGTCGGCCGCGCGATTGAGGAGATGAATTTCTACTGGTATGAGGACCCGCTCGCCGATCAGGATCTTTATAATTACATCAAGCTGAAAGAAAAACTCGACACCCCGATCCTCGCCACCGAATACCCGGTCGCCGGCCTCGACTCCTATGCCCCCTGGATTCTGCACCGCGCCACCGATTTTCTGCGCGGCGATGTCGCGGTCAAGGGCGGGATCACGACGCTCATCAAGACCGCCCATCTGGCCGAAGCCTTTCGCCTCAACTTCGAGGTCCACCACGGCGGCAACTCGCTCAACAATTTTGCCAATCTGCACGTCATCCTGGCGATCAGGAACTGCGAGTATTTCGAGGTGCTGCTCCCCGACGCGATGCAGAAATACGGCCTCGCCGAAGATATCGCCGTCGGTCGCGACGGTTTTGTGCAGGCACCGACAAAACCCGGCCTCGGCGCCGAAATCGATTTTGCCTTGATCGAGAGAAAGAAGACCGGCGTGCTGCGCTGATCGAAAGCGGCGGAATGCGCTACGCTTTGCCGCTCTATAGAAGGAGAAAAAGATGGGCCGGGTCGAGGGCAAGACGGCATTGGTCGCAGGAGCGGGCGGCGGCATCGGCGGGGCCGGCGCCGAAGCGCTGGCGCGCGAGGGAGTGGCGGTCTTCTGCACCGATCTCGATGCGGGGGCGGCCGAGGCGACGGCGGCACGCATCCGCGCCGCCGGCGGGCGCGCCGCGGCGCAGGGTCTTGACG
>JBOHMF010000119.1:0-10780 GCA_050730055.1 Allostellaceae bacterium | reverse complement strand
CCCGACGACTGGAACGAAATGGCGTGGCGGCGGGAGATCGAGGCGGAAATCAAGCGGATACGGGCGCGCGGCGGCAAAGGGCGTGAGATCCCGGCGACCTCACGCGCGATGGGCGCCGTGTCGTCCGACGAGGCTGATACCGTGATACGATCCCGTCACGAAACTGGCGGGAGAGGATGCGATGGGCCGTCCGTCGATCGGCGAGCGGGCGATGACGGCGGCCGAGCGGCAGCGCCGCCGCCGGGCACGGCTTAAACCTCCGCAGGCACTGCCCGATGCGGGCGAAGCCTTCGCGGCGCTGCAAGCCGCCGTCGCCGCTCTCGACCGGCGCGAGGCGGCGGCGCGCATCGAGGAAGTCACCAGATGGGCGCTCCTCGCGCGGCGGCGGATCTGACGCTGGCATTGCGTTTTGTCACGCAACGAAATGTGCTGCAACTGCGGCGCGTGCGGCGGGCGGTGCGCTCGCCAGCGCACTCCGGCGAATTTATGGGGGCGACGAGGGCGGGGGGTAGCCGGATTTGCAGCGTCCGTGTCCCGAGGGGGTGGCCGCGGCGCACCATCGGCGGCGGGCAGGTTGGTGGTCGCGGCCGGTGTCGCGGCCGTCAAAGACCGGCGCAGAGATGATGGACACACGGAATTAAACTCCGCTTATCGATACGTTTCTGCGTGAAATCATTATGTTTTTTCCGTCATGTCGCATTCATGTTGCAGGAACGGAACCGTTGTGAGAGAATGGGAACCGTTCGGAACGGGGAGCGGGAGACGGAGATGGCGAGCATCCGTAAGCGGACCTGGACGGCCGGGGGCGAGACAAAAGCCGCATGGATCGCCGACTATTTTGACCAGCGCGGCAAGCGGCATATCAAGACCTTCGACCGCAAGAAGGATGCGGAGGCGTGGCTGGTAACGGCCCAAGGCGAGGTGCAGCGCGGCGTTCACACCCCGGAAAACGCCAGCATCACTGTTGCCGAATCGGCGAAGCTCTGGCTTGAAAAGGGTGAATTGGAGCATTTGGAACGCTCGACGCTGCGACAGTACCGCACTCACATTGACCTGCATATCGTTCCCCTGATCGGCACCCAGAAACTCGCCCGTCTGTCGGCGCCGGCGATCGAGAGTTTCCGCGATGCGCTCTTGAGGAAGAACTCGCGGGCGATGGCGCGCAAGGTTCTGGCGAGCCTCAAAAGCATTCTCGGCGAGGCGCAGCGGCGCGGCCTTGTCGCCCAGAACGCGGCGCAGCCGGTCAAGGTCGATGTCAAACGGCGCGAGAACGGCAAGCTGACGGTTGGCCGCGACATTCCCTCGAAAGAGGAAATCCGCACCATCCTGGAAAGTGCCGCGGGCCGCTGGCGGCCGTTGCTGGTGACGGCGATCTTCACCGGCATGCGGGCATCCGAATTGCGCGGCCTCACCTGGGATGATGTCGATTTCGAGCGCAAGGTTGTTCACGTTCGCCAGCGGGCGAACTTGTGGGGTGAGATCGGCGCGCCGAAGTCGGCGGCTGGCGACCGCGAGATCCCGATGGCCCCGATGGTGGTCAACATGCTCCGCGAATGGCGGCTGGCCTGTCCGAAGGGCGCGCTGAACCTCGTCTTCCCGAACGGCAACGGTCGGGTCGAGAGTCATGCCAACATCGCGAACCGCGGCTTCTACGCGCTGCAAATCAAGGCTGGGATCGTCGATGCGGAGGGCAGGCCGAGATATGGGCTTCATGCCCTGCGGCACTTTTGCGCATCCTGGCTGATCGAACAGGGATTCTCCCCGAAGCGGCTGCAAGCTCTCCTCGGCCATTCCTCGATTCAGATGACGTTCGACCGCTACGGCCATCTGTTCCCGAGCCTTGAGGACGATCACGCGAAGTTCGCGGCTGGCGAACTGGCGCTTGTTGCGGGGGCTGGCCGATGACCGATCGGCTGGACCTGACCAACGCCATCGAGGGCGCCGGCATCGAACGCAAGGCGGCTGAGAACATCGCCGCCACAATCTTCGACGCGATCCGTGAGAACGTCGCGACGAAGCAGGATCTACAACTTGCCGTCGCCGAACTGCGGGCGCAAATCGATCTGATCAGGCACCAACTATGGACCCGTCTCGGGAGCCTCGTTGTCGTCGTCGCCGGCCTGCTCTTCGCCGCACTGCACTACTGGCCGCCGCATGGCTAGCGGGCCGGCTTTGCGACAAGAAGCCGTAATTTTGCGACATGGAAAAGTCAATCCACTGAAAACAAAGGACATTTTTGCGTATCATCACGGACTGAAAATCCGTGTGTCGGTGGTTCAATTCCGCCCCTGGGCACCTCGTAAAATCAATGACTCAGGGTGCCCTGGCGACCCTTTTCGGGATGCCGGTCCGGTGCGGCATGGCCGCGGCGGTGGCAACGGTTGCATAGTTCAAGACATCTTCGCCTTATGCCCTTGACGCGGGCTGGAGCCATCCTATGTGGCGCAGCGTCCTGCCGCTACGGGATCGCAAGGCACGATGAGCTCCCCCTTGTCCCTGCCATCTCCGGCAACGTCTTCGGGCGTTCCCACGCGTTCGTGCGCGCGGCGTAGCGGGCCGCGATGGCGGGGACACCAAAGGGAGAACACATGCGCAAGGTTTCCGCTTTGATGATTGCCGGGGCGACGGTCGCAATGCTCGCCGGCACTGTCCCGGCCAATGCGGCTCGTGTCGTCTGCCGGGGACCGTGGCATTGCTCATACTGGGCCAGGGGTCCGCACCGTCATTGGCAGTGGCGGGGCGGGTGGCACTCCGGCGGCAATTGGGTGCGCCATGGCCGCCGCTGGGATTACCGCTGGCGGTAGCCGATCGTTCGGCAGATTTCCGCGGCAACAGCCAGCGGCCAAGCCGTGGCGTTGGTGCGCCGGGCTTGGCGCATCCGGGAGCCCCGCCGCCTGGCGGGGCTTTCTTCTGCCCGGTTTTGGCGATGGCCCGAGACCCGCCTGCGTTCTAAACTCGTCTTCCAAGCGGCGAACAGGGAGGAGGCAATGGCGAAAACACGCGGAACCGGCCTGTTGATGGTGTGGACCGACATCGACGCCGGACACGAAGCCGAATTCAATCGCTGGTACGAGGAGGAACACATCCCGCGCCTCCTGAAGGTGCCCGGTTTTCTTTCCGCCGGCCGCTATGCGGCGCTGAAGGGAGGCCCCGAATATCTCGCGGTCTACGAACTCGAAGACCACAACGTCCTGCGCAGCGCCGCCTATCTCGATACCGTCAAGTACCAGCCCTCGGCAGAGCGGCAGCGGATTGGCACCAGCCGCATTGGGCGCAACTTTTTGCGCAACGGCTACCGCCAGATCTTCCCGTTGCACACCCACCCGATCGAAGCGACGCAGGGTCCCGCGCCGGTCCTGCAGATGGGGCGGATCGATGTGCCGGCCGCCGTCGAGGAAGAGTTCAACGACTGGTACAACACGGTCTATATCCCGGGTTATCTCGCCGTGCCGGGCTGCCATGCCGCCCGCCGCTATGTCGCCGTCGAGGGGCAGCCGAAATACCTGACGCTCTACGAGTTCGAGCATGCCCGCGTGCCGGAGAGCGAAGAGTGGATGCGGGCCCGCGACAGCAATCCGTGGACGCGGCGCGTGCGCCCCTATCTGCGCCACGACGAAGGTTCGCCCGGCGTCTACCGGCGGATCTTCCCGAACGGCTAGGCCGGATCGCCGGTATCGGGGACGAGGCCGGCGGCGCGGATACCAAAGACGGCACAGGTCTCGTCATTGTCCGAGGTGTCGCCGCTGATGCCGACCGCGCCCTCGATCGCGCCGGAGGAACCGCGGATCAGCACGCCGCCCGGCACCGGCACGATCCGGCCGCCCGAGGCGGCGATGAGCGCCTGGATAAAGGCCGGGTTCCGGGCGGCGCGGCGGGCGAATTCGCGCCCGCCAAACCCCATGCCGAGCGCACCCCATGCCTTGCCGCCGGCGATTTCGGGCCGCAGCAGGCTGGAGCCGTCCTCGCGCTTTAACGCCTTCATCTGACCGCCGGCGTCAAGCACCGCCACGATCAGCGGTTTGAAGCCGAGTTCGCGCCCTTTCTCCAGCGCCTTGTCGATGATCGTGGAGGCTTGCGCGAGGGTCAGCATGTCTCGCACCCTCACCGCATCTGGCGGATCAGCGCGGCCCAGCGGTCGAGCACCGGCAGGATCTGGTCGGCCTTGGCCGAGGGCAAGCTGACGATGGTGCGGGCGACGCCGCGGTCGCGGTGCCGCTTCAGCCGGTCGAGATCCTCGCTCGCGCCAAACACCGATACCGACAGTTTGTCGGGGTCGCGCCCGGCCTCTTTGGCCATCTCGCGGAACTGCGGCAGAAACTCGGTCACATCGGCATAGTGCGGCCGGCTCGCATTGGGAACCCAGCCGTCGCCGTAGCGGACCGCGCGGCGCGCGCTCTGCGGCCAGGCGCCGCCGACGATGACCGGCGGGTGCGGCTTTTGCACCGGTTTTGGCCAGGTGCGCATCTTGACGATAGTGACGATCTTGCCGTGATATTCGGGTTCCGACTTGGTCCAGACCTCCTTCATCGCCTCGATCTGTTCGCGCATCTTCAAAAAGCGCGAACGGAACTCGGTGCCGTGGCTCTCGATCTCGTCCTGGTTCCAGCCGCCGCCGATGCCAAACAGAAAGCGTCCGCCCGAGACCTGATCGAGGGAGGCGACGAGCTTTGCGGTCTGGATCGTGTCGCGCTGGATCACCAGGCACACTCCGGTCGCGAGCTTCAGCGTCCGGGTCGCCGCCGCCGCCATGGCCAGGGTCACAAACGGGTCCATCACGTCGTAATAGCGCTTTTCGAGTTCGCCGCCGCCGGCGGGCGGGGTCATCCGGGTGCTCGGGATGTGCGAGTGCTCGGGCGCCCAGACCGACTCGAACCCGCGCTCTTCGAGCGCCCGGGCGAATTCCTCCGCTGTCATCGAGTAGTCGGTGAAGAACATTGCCGCGCCAAAATCCATCTCGCTTCTCCCCACTCTCGGGACTGCCGTGGCGCCTATAGCATCCGCCTTGCGGCCCCGGCGCAAGCGAGAAGTGGCCGGGGCGGGACGCCGCGTGCTACCGTGAGGTCGAGTGCGCGGTTTCACAGCGAATGGAGAGAAAAATGGCGCAATCGCAATCTTCGCCAGCCCGCGAAGCGGTCCGCAATACCGTGCCGGCCCTCGTCGAGCTCAGCGAGCGGGTGCTGTTTGGCGAGGTCTGGGAACGCCCGGGTCTGTCAAAGCGCGACCGCAGCCTGATTACCTGCGCGACCCTGATCGCGCTCGGCCGCGAGAAGCAACTGGTCGGCCATCTCCAGCGGGCGCTCGACAACGGCCTCAGCAAGAATGAACTCAGCGAGGTCATCACCCATCTCGCCTTTTATGCCGGTTGGCCGGCGGCGATGACCGCCGCGCTCGTCGCCAAAGAGGTATTCGAGAAGAGATAGCGGCGCCCGGCATAAATGACGGCATTGCGGAAGGACCCTCTCCCCGCACGCGGGGAGAGGGTCGGGGTGAGGGGCGCTGAGGAGGGTGAGATGAAAATCGGGTTTATCGGTTTGGGCATAATGGGTTCGGGGATGGCGGCCAATCTGCAAAAGGCCGGCCACGAATTGGTGGTGCACGATCTGCGCCGGGCCGCGGCCGAACCCACTCTTGCCCGGGGCGCAGAGTGGGCGGACAGCCCGCGCGCCGTCGCCGAGGCGGCGGAAATCGTCTTTACCTCGCTGCCCGGGCCGCCCGAGGTCGAGGCCGTGGCGCTCGGCGACAACGGGCTTCTCGCCGGAATGAGCCGCGGCAAGGCGTATTTTGATCTCTCGACAAATTCGCCGGTGACGGTGCGCAAGATCCACGCCGCCTTTGCCGAGCGCGATGTTTATATGCTCGATTCCCCGGTCAGCGGCGGACCGCGCGGCGCCGCTTCCGGCCGGCTCGCGCTGTGGGTCGGGGGCGACGAGCAGATTTTCAACCGGCACAAGGCGGTGCTCGATGCGATGGGGGACCGGGCGCGCTATGTCGGGCCGATCGGCGCCGGCTCGATCGCCAAGCTCGTGCACAACGGCGCCGGCTACTGCATTCAGGCCGCGCTCGCCGAGATGTTCTCGGTCGGGGTCAAGGCCGGGGTCGAGCCGCTCGCCTTGTGGGAGGCGGTGCGCGAGGGCGCGCTGGGGCGCCGGCGCACCTTTGACGGCCTCGTCGATCAGTTTCTTCCCGGCAAGTACGACCCCGCTGCTTTTGCACTGCGCCTTGCGCACAAGGACGTGAGCCTGGCGACGCAGTTGGGACGCGATTTTGGCGTGCCGATGCGGGTCGCCAATCTCGCCTTGGCCGAACTGACCGAAGGGTTGAACCGCGGCTGGGGCGCGCGCGACTCGCGCGCGCCGATGCTGCTGCAACTCGAACGCGCCGGGGTCGAGATCAAGGTCGCGCCCGAGCGCATCGAGGAGGCGCTCGCCCGCGATCCCGAGACCCCAAAACGGGGTTGAGACCTGTTGCAATCGACAAAAGAGATGTCCGATCAGCCGATCAATGCAAAACCGCCATTCCGCAAAAGAACGACGGTTTGCCTTCCGCTCGACCGATCCTGATCAATGCCGGGAGCCGCGCCGATGAACATGAGCATCGAACGCCTCGATCATCTGGTGCTGACGGTGGCCGATATCGCCCGCACCTGCGAGTTCTACACGCGCGTTCTGGGGATGGAGGTCGTCGCCTTTGGCGAAGGGCGCACCGCGCTGCGCTTTGGCCGGCAGAAGATCAATCTGCATCCGGCCGACGCCATCCCCGGCCTTGTCGCAGACAAGCCGACACCGGGTTCGGCCGATCTGTGCTTTATCACCGCCGTGCCGCTCGCCGAGGTGGAGGCGCATCTCGCACGCTGCGGGGTAGCGATCACTGCCGGACCGGGACCGCGCGCCGGCGCGATCGGCACAATCCAGTCGGTCTACATCCGTGACCCCGATCAGAACCTGGTCGAGATCTCGAACTATTGAGGCGTAGGGTGGGTTGAGCAACGCGAAACCCGCCTTTGCGGCGGGACAGATGGGTTTCGCTCCGCTCAACCTATCCTACGATCTGCCCGGTTCGAGCCTTTCGCCGAGCCGCAAGAGGCGGTAGCCGAGCGCGAGATAAGGACCCCAGGCGGCGCGGTCGGCGATGAACGCTTCGGGGGCAAGATCAAAGCGCGCCCGCAGATGAGCGGTGACGACCGAGTCGATCGGGATGCGCGCGAAGTCGTGCAGAAGGAGCCGGCAGTGGGCCGCGGCATAGGGGCCGATGCCCTTGAGGCCCAGGAGATAGTCGTGGCCGAGCCGGTCCGGCTGCCCCTCGCCGTCGGGGCCGATCGCACCCTCCGCCAGAAGGCGCGCGGTCGCGGCATAAAGCGTCGCGGCGCGAAAGCCGAGCCTGGCCTCGCGGCGCAGCCGCTCTTCGCCATAGTCGAGCACCGCGCCGGGGTCGGGAAAGGCGCCGCCGCCGGGCGCCTCGACCAGCGCCGCCGCCATCCGGCAGGTCGCAGACCAGGCGGTATTGATCGTCAACACGGTCTTGGCGAAATCCTCGTAGAATGAGGAGCCGCGCAAGAGCCGGCCGCCGCCGCGGGCGATCAGCGCCGCCGGTGCGCCGCCGAGCGCGGCGATCGCCGCGGAGGGCTCCCAATCGGCGGACAGCCAGCGTCCGACGCGGCGCAGGATCTCGGGTCGGTCCGCGTCCGAAAAACCGTCCCAGCGGACGGCCATCGAGGTCGGACCGGACTGGGCGACCGCGACCTTGCCGATCCGGCCGCCGATGCGCTCAGTGCGGGAGAGGACCGCACTCTCCGCGTCCCAGCACCACGGCGCGAGCTGGACCCAGCCGTGGCTCACCACCGTCAGCGCCAGATCGATCGGCCAAGCGAGGGAGAGGATCGCTGCACCCGCGTCCTCCACCGGCCTTGCGGGTCGCTCCGCGCTCACGCCGCGGCAAGCGCCTGTTTGAGATCGGCGAGGATGTCGTCCTCGTGCTCGATGCCGATTGACAGGCGGACATAGCCGTCGGTGACGCCGGTCTGCAACTGTTCCTCGGGCGAGAGCTGGGAGTGGGTCGTCGTCGCCGGATGGATCGCCAGAGAACGCGCGTCGCCGATATTGGCGACGTGATAGAACATCTTGAGGGCGTTGATAAAGCGCCGCCCGGCGTCGCGCCCGCCCTTCAGTTCAAAGCCGAGAAGGCCGCCGTAGCCGCCCTTCAGATAGGCGTCGGCGCGGCGCTTCGCTTCGCCCGTCATCACGCTCGGATGGATGACGCGGGCGACTTTCGGATGCTCGGACAGAAAGCGCGCGACCACGTTGGCATTGGCGCAATGCGCGCGCATCCGCAGCGGCAGGGTTTCGAGCCCCTGGATGTGCAGAAACGAGTTGAAGGGGCTCGCCGCCGCGCCGAGGTCGCGCAGCAATGTCACCCGCATCTTGAGGATGTAGGCGATCGGCCCCAGCGGCTTGACCGCTTGTGTCCAGACGGCGCCGTGATAGCTCGGATCGGGCTGGTTGAGGAGCGGGAAGCGATCGGCGTGCTTCTCCCAGTCGAAATTGCCGCCATCGACGACGATGCCGCCGATCGAGGTGCCGTGCCCGCCAATGAATTTTGTCGTCGAGTGCATGACGACCGCGGCGCCGTGCGCGAACGGGCGGCACAATATCGGCGCCGAGGTGTTGTCAACGATCAGCGGCACACCGAGCGCGCGCCCGATCCGGGCGACCTCGCCGATCGGGAAGACTTCGAGCTTTGGGTTGGGCAGGGTCTCGGCATAATAGCAGCGCGTTTTCGCGTCAGTGGCGCGCCGGAAGTTTTCCGGGTCGGCCGGATCGACAAAGCGGACCTCGATCCCCATCGTCTTTTGCATCGTGTTGAGAAACAGGTTCCACGTCCCCCCGTAGAGATCGGTCGAGGCGACAAAATTGTCCCCGGTCTGACACAGGTTGTGAACCGCGAACAGCGAGGCCGACTGGCCCGAAGCGAGCGCCAGCGCGGCCGCGCCGCCTTCCAGCGCAGCCACCCGCTCTTCGAGCACGGCGTTGGTCGGGTTCATGATCCGGGTGTAGATGTTGCCGAGTTCGGAGAGGTCGAACAGGTTGGCGGCATGATCGGTGTTGTGAAACTGAAAGCTCGTCGTCTGGTAGATCGGCACCGCAACGGCAGTCGTCGCCGGGTCGCTGCGATATCCGGCATGAAGCACGAGGGTTTCGGGGTGCTGACTGTCGTGCGGCATGAACGTCTCCATCGGAAGAGGTGAGCGTGCACTTTGCCATGAGCCGCGCCCGGCGGTAAGGGCGCCTGATAAGTCCGCCGCGGTGTCTCCGGTGTGCAGAAGCACCGTGCGGGGATCGCCTCACCACAGCGACGCCGGCGGGTCGGGGTCAAGCTGCATGTCAAAGGCGGTGAGCAGCGCCGCGGTCGCCGCATAATTTCCCATCAGCGCCACCAGATCGACGAGCGTGCGGCGGCCGAAGTGCCGCAGCGCGCAGGCAAAAGTCTGCGCGGCGACCTTGCGCGCCCCGAAGATCTCGCGCCCCAGCGCAATGACGACCGCATCGGACTCATCAAGCCCGGCCGTGTCTGCGCGCCGTCTGATGGTCTCGATGATCTCTTGCGCAATCCCGGCCCGGCGCGCCTCGGGCTCATGGGCGGCCCATTCAAAGGCGCTGCCGCATTCGCGCGCGGTCACCAGGATCGCCAGTTCGCGCACGCGCGCGCCGAGCCCCGCCTCATGCCGCAGATACTGATTGAGCGGGCGAGAGCAGCGCGCGAGCTCCGGACTGTGCAGTTGGATGCCGCCGGGACCCTTGAGCCCGCGCAAGGTTCCGCCGGTGGGGTCGGCGAGGCGGTCATAGGCGCGCCGTCCCTCCTCGTCGAGATCGGCGCGCTCTGGCAGCGGCAGCCGGCACCCTGACTGCGGATCGATATCCGCGGGCGGTCGGGCAACGGCCGGAGAGCGTCGGTGATGCGCGAGAAACAGCGCGGCCAGCGCTTCGCAACCCGCCTGGTCCTCGGCGTCAAAGCGCGCGAGAAGAGGGCTGTCGAGATCGAGAACGCCCCAGACCTCGGCCCCCTCGCAGAGCGGCACGACCAGTTCGGAGCGTGCCGCGGGGTCGCAGGCGATGTGGCCGGGAAAATCGTGGACATCGGCGACCCGTATGCTCTCCCGGCGGGCTGCTGCGGTGCCGCACACGCCCTCGCCGATCGGGATGCGCAAAGAGGCCGGCTTGCCCTGAAAGGGACCGAGCACCAGCTCCGCTCCCTTGCGGAAGTAAAACCCGGCCCAGCTGAGATCGGGCAGGCCGCCACGGATCAGCGCGGCGGCATTGGCGGCGTTGGCGATCAGGTCGGTTTCGCCGGCCATGAGCGCTGCGAGTTGCGCGGCAAGATCGCGATAGGTCTCTCGCTTGGCCGTATCCATTTCGTTGTGTCCCTTCACTCGCGCGGCACCAA
Source organism: Allostellaceae bacterium (assembly GCA_050730055.1). Lineage (GTDB taxonomy): Bacteria > Pseudomonadota > Alphaproteobacteria > ATCC43930 > CGMCC-115725 > AP-15. Next base: position 343 of record JBOHMF010000119.1, on the reverse strand, counting down.
ACCAGGGGTTGCCGGAGCCGGCTCTCGGGAAGCGGCGGGGAGGCCGATCCGCGCGCCCCCCCTTTCCAATTCGGCAAGCTCGCTCCGCGCCTGCGGCAGGGAGGGAGCGCGCGCCACGCACTCGGCATAGGCCGCCGCTGCCTCCGCCAGCCGCCCTTGCACCTTCAGCGCGTGGCCGAGTTGCAGCCAGGTGTCAGCCGTTTCGGGATCAAGGGCGAGCGCGCGGCGATAGGCGGTTTCCGCCTCCCGCAAGTCTCCCTGCTCCTTCAGGGCGTGCCCGTATTGCACCCAGATCGCCGGTGCGCCCGGGGTGCGATCGAGAAACCGCCGGTAATGGTGCGCC
>JBOHMF010000118.1:0-10808 GCA_050730055.1 Allostellaceae bacterium | reverse complement strand
ATGGCCCTTTGGGTCGTTCCACTTTGAGGCGCCGCTGTAGATGAATAACTGCGGCACCTTGTTCTCGTTCATATAGTGCCAGATCGCGGTGTTGGTCGGGGTGCCCACGCTGCCGGCGAGAAAGAGAACCTGGTCTTCCTCGACCAGCTTGCGCGTCATCTCGACGGTTTTTGGCGGCGAATAGGCGTCATCATAGGAGATGAATTTGATCTTGCGGCCGTTGACGCCGCCCTGATCATTGATCATCGTGAAATAGGCGGCCATGGACAGGGGGATAGGGCTGGCATCCGCGAGCGGGCCGCTATAGGGGCCGCAGTTGCCGATCTTGATCTCGCTGTCGGTGGCGCCCGGGCCGTACTGCTTTGTCGCGGCGAGAGCGGGCAGCGCCGTCAAGGCCAGCGCGGCCGGGGCGGCGGCGAGAATCGTGCGACGGGTCAGACGCTGCATGGTGACCTCCCATTGATGAGCCTGCTGTTCGGCCCTTTTCGACATCACCCGGATGCGGGATCGGCGGGCGCTTCTTTATCCATTTCCGTCAGGTATAACGGATGCCGGAGACCCAGCGCAAGCCGCGGCGCCACATGCGCAGAGCCTTCCTTCAGGCGCAGCCCCGCAACCCGGGAACACGGACTCTCAAAGGCCCGCGTTCCTGATCTCCCGGTCAGCCGATGGCGCCGGTCAGGATCGGGCCGAACAGCACCCAGCGCTCGCCGTCAAAGCGGGCCAACTGGACCTGCTTGACCGGCGCGAAATCGGTCGGGCTGGTATTGACCGTGATCCCGGGCAGCAGCATCGGCATGCTCAAGTGGTGGATGTTGGCCGCCTGCTTCATCACGTTCTCGCGGGTCAGATCGTCGCCGCAGGCTTTCAACACATGGACGACCGCCGCCGCCTGCGACGGTCCGAAAGCGTTGAGCACGTCGCTCTTGTCGCCCGCTGGGTACCATTTGTCCATGAAGCCAAGCCACCATTTGTAGCCGGCGTCATTTTTCCATGTTGGATCGGTCGGGTCCTTCAGAAAGAAATCGGAGACGATGCCCTTGGAGTTTTCCAGGCCGGCCGGTTCCAGGGTTGCGGCGACCGAATTGGCGACGCCGCTCATGATGTGCAGCGGCTTCCAGCCGATTTCCGCCACCTTGCGGGTCGCCTGCGCGGCGAATTTATTCGCCGCGATGCCGATGAAGACGTCGCAGCCCGCCGCTTTCATGGCAACGACCTGCGCATCGACGGTGGGGTCGGTGGTCTCGTAACTGGCCTTGAGCTTGATCATCGAGTCGGCCTTGGGGCCGAGCCCGTCGACAATGCCCTTCACATAGTCCTTGCCAAAATCGTCGTTCTGATAGAGCACTCCGATCTTGCCGTCGGGCTTGTGCTTCAGAACATAGGCGGCGTAGATGCGCCCCTCGCTCTGGTAGCTGGGTTGAAAACCCATGCTCCAGGGATGGCCCTTGGGATCGTCCCATTTGGTCGCGCCGCTGGCGATGAAGAGTTGCGGCACCTTGTGCTCATTCATGTACTTCCAGATCACGGTGTTGGTCGGGGTGCCGGCGCCGCCGGCGATCAGAAACGCATGGTCCTCTTCGACCAGCTTGCGCGTCATCTCATAGGTTTTTGGCGGCGAATAGCCGTCGTCATAGGAAATGAAGTCGATCTTGCGCCCGTTGACGCCGCCCTGCGCGTTGATCATGTTGTAGTAGGCGGCTTCGCATTTCCAGATCGTGCTGTAATCTGAAATGGGGCCGCTGTAGGGCGCGGTATTGCCGATCTTGATCGTGGTGTCGGTGACGCCGGGGCCATAGTGCTTGGCGGCGCGGGCCGGCCGGGCGGCCAGGACCGGCCCGGCAAGGGCCAGCGCGGCCGGAGCGGCGGTGAGAATCGTGCGACGGGTCAGATGCTTCATGACGACCTCCCGTTCGTGAGCCTGCTGTTCGGTGGTTTTTCCGACATCACCCCGTTGGGGCGGCCGGGTATTTGTATCTCGGTGACTTTTGGGTATGAGATATACCAAAGATCCGGCGCAGGTGAAGCTGCCGATTGTGCCGGCTTTCGCGGCGGGTCAAGAGCGAGTAGGCTCTGCCCGAGCCTCGGCCCGGCGCGCCACGCCGCCAACGCCGTGCCGCCCCGGGCCGCGGGCATCGCACCAGAACGCAACCCCAAAGGGAAGTGACGATGCCGGACAAGACCTATGACTTCACCACCGAAGACACCGAGTATCTGCGCCATGGCGAGCGCCGGCTGATCGCCCGCGTCTACCGGCCAAAGGGCAACGGCCCGTTCCCAGCGGTGATCGATCTGCACGGCGGCGCCTGGACTAGCGGCGACCTGACCGGAACCCAGGGGCTCGATCAGACCCTGGCGCGGCATGGTTTTCTGGTCGCCTCGCTCGAATTCCGCCATAACGCGGACGGCTATCCGACCTCGCTCGCCGACATCAATTATGCCGTCCGCCTCTTGAAGGCGCGTTCACGCGACAACGGCATCCGCCCCGACCGCGTCGGTCTCGCCGGCCAGTCGAGCGGTGGTCATCTCGCCATGCTGGCGGCGATGCGCCCCCGCGACCCGCGCTATGCCGCGATCGCGCTCCCCGCCGGTTCGCCCGCGGTCGATGCCGGCGTGCAGGCAGTAGCGATGTCATGGCCGGTTATCAACCCCCTGTCGCGCTACCGCAACGCGATCCGCCGGTCCGCCGAGGCGAACCCGCCGGCGTTTGCCATCGGCATGAAGGAAAAGCACGACACCTACTGGAAGACCGAGGCCAACATGGCCGAAGGCAACCCGCTCTTGATCCTGGAGCGCGGCGACACGGTCGAGATACCGCCCGCCCTGTGGGTGCAGGGCCGGCCCGACGAGGTGCACGACTATCATGACCCGGATTCGAGCTTCCCGGGCAATGAGCCGGAGCGTTTTGTCTCAAATTATCGCAAGGCCGGCGGCGCCATCGAGATCGTCTATGTCCCCTACGACCAGCGCATGACCGCCGCCTCGTTTGAGCCGATCGCCGCCTTTTTCACAAAGCACCTGGGTTGAGCGGCAACGCCTCGTCGGACTCCCTCTCCTCGCCTGCGGGGAGAGGGTCGGGGTGAGGGGCTACCGATCCTCCGGATACCAGTCGCCGAGTACCTGCTCCGGCGTATAATTCGTCGCGGCGAGCCGCGCCGCCAGTTCGGGCACACCCTCACCGCGGTTCTGCAGCATCCGGGCGACGAGCTTGGCGGTGCGCGGCAATTCGCTGGCCACTATTGCGGGAACCTCGCGCCGCAGGCTCGGACTGTCGTCCAGAACACGCTCGATCTGCAAGCGCGCCCGCCCGACCGTCGCGATCCAGCCGTTGCGCGGGCGGGTCGCCGGCAAATATTCGAGCTTCAGGAGATGTTCGATGATGGTGGCGATGCGGTTGCGCAGCTCATGCCTTTGCGAGATCCCCAAGCTCTCGACCTCCTCGGCGAGATTGTCCCAGTCGAGCGGCAGGTTGGTGCCCGCCTGGGCGGCCGCGTGCAGGGCGGCGGCCTGCTCCTCGCTCCAGCGGACAAAATCCTTGTCGTAAAGCCGCGCCGGGCGGTCGGGCATCGCGCGCTCCCTCAGCGCGCGCGGAACAGCGCTTCGGCGCCGTGGCGCTGCCCGCGCTTTACCGCGATCTCGGCGCGGGCGCGGGCGATCTCGGCTTCGAGCCCGGCAATGTAGGCCTCGAGCTCAGCGACGCCCAGATTGCTCAAATCCTTTGGCTGCTGCGGTTTGCCGCGCGGTTCGAGGTCGAATTCGTCCATCCCCTCCTCCGTTGCGCCTTTTGCTCCATCGGCGCTGCCCTTATATGGTGCGGCGACCGTTTAAGCCTGCCCGGACCCTGCACATGCCCGTTCCGTTGATGCCAAAAGCCACCGCCGTGTGGCTGGTCGAAAACACCGCGCTCACCTTTGAGCAGATCGCTGATTTTTGCGGCCTGCACGCGCTCGAAGTGCAGGCGATCGCCGATGGCGAGGTGGCGAGCCAGATGCAGGGGCTCGATCCCGTCGCCAACGGCCAGACCACTGCCGAAGAGCTCGCCCGCTGTCAGGCCGATCCCGAGGCGCGCCTCAAGCTGTCCGCGAACGCGGTCCCACCGCAGATCGTCAAGCATCGCGGCCCGCGCTATACCCCGATCGCCAAGCGGCAGGACAAGCCGGACGCCATCGCCTATCTGTTGAAGACCCATCTCGAACTGTCAGACACCCAGATCTCAAAGCTGATCGGCACGACCAAGCCGACGATCGCCGCGGTGCGCGACCGCACCCATTGGAACAGCACCAACATCAAGCCGCGCCATCCGGTAGGTCTTGGTCTGTGCACGCTCGATGAACTCGATCAGGCGGTGGCCCGCGCCCGCGCCCGCCGCCCGCCCGAGGCGCACCAGGACATCGCCGCCGAGGAAGCCCCCGAGGAGATGGAGCCTTAGATCGCTTCTGCGGCCGGCCGGCGGCCATATCCGGCCCGCGCCAGCACGTCCTTGATCTCGTCGAGGATTGCGGGATCGTCGATCGTCGCCGGCAGACGATAATCTTCGCCGTCGGCGATCTGGCGCACCGTGCCGCGCAGGATCTTGCCGGAGCGGGTCTTGGGCAGCCGGGCGACGATGAGCGCCGTCTTGAAGCTGGCGACCGGGCCGATGCGCTCGCGCACAAGCTGCACCACCTCGTCTTCGATCGCCTCGGGCGGGCGGGCAACCCCGGCCTTCAGCACGAGAAGCCCGAGCGGCACCTGTCCCTTCAGCGGATCGGCAACGCCCATCACCGCGCACTCGGCGACATCGGGGTGCGCGGCCAGAACCTCCTCCATCCCGCCGGTGGAGAGCCGATGTCCGGCGACATTGATGATGTCGTCGGTGCGGCTCATCACCCAGATGTATCCGTCGCGGTCGATAAAGCCGGCATCGGCGGTCTGATAAAAGCCCGGGAAAGCGTCCATGTAGGAGCCGACAAAGCGCTCGTCGGCCTGCCACAGCGTGGTCAGCGCCCCCGGCGGCATCGGCAGCTTGACCGCAATCGCACCGATTGCGCCGGGTTCGAGTTCCCTGGCTGTGCCGACGGCCTCGGGGTCGAGCACGCGCACGTCCCAGCCCGGCACGGCGCGGGTGCACGAGCCGTGCTTGACCGGCAGCCGCTCGATGCCGAGACAGTCGGCGCCGATCGGCCAGCCGGTCTCGGTCTGCCACCAATGATCGATGACCGGCACCTTCAAATGCGCTTCGGCCCATTCGAGGGTCGGCGGGTCGGAGCGCTCGCCGGCAAGAAACAGCGCGCGAAAGCGCGACAGATCGCGCCCGCGGATCAGCCGGCCCTCCGGGTCTTCGCGCTTGATCGCGCGAAAGGCGGTCGGGGCGGTAAAAAAGACGCGCACCCCGTGCTCTGCGATGACCCGCCAGAAGGCGCCGGCGTCGGGTGTGCCGACCGGCTTGCCTTCGTACATGACCGTCGTGCAGCCCAAGAGCAGCGGTGCATAGACGATATAGGAATGGCCGACGACCCAGCCGACATCGGAGGCCGTCCAGAACACCTCGCCCGGTTTGACCCCATAGACATGGCGCAGCGACCAGTGGAGCGCCACCGCGTGCCCGCCATTGTCGCGCACGACGCCCTTTGGCACCCCGGTCGTGCCCGAGGTATAAAGGATGTAGAGCGGGTCGCTCGCCCCAACCGGCACGCAGTCGGCCGGTTGCGCCTGTTCCTCCAGTTCGTGCCAGTCGTGGTCGCGGCCGGGGATGAGTCCGGCCCGGCCCATCGACCGTTGCAATACGACGCAGGCTTTGGGCTTGGCCCGCGCCTCGGCAATCGCGGCGTCCAGGAGGGGCTTGTAGGGGATGACGCGATCGGTCTCGATGCCGCACGAGGCGGCGAGGATGACGCGCGGGCGGGCGTCATCGATGCGGGTCGCGAGTTCGTGCGCGGCAAACCCGCCAAAGACGACCGAGTGGATCGCTCCGAGACGGGCGCAGGCGAGCATCGCGATGGCCGCTTCCGGCACCATCGGCATGTAGATCAGCACGCGGTCACCCGGCTTGACCCCGAGACCCGCAAGAGCGCCGGCAAAGCGCGCCACCCGGTCGCGCAATTCGCGGTATGTGAAACGGGCGATCTGGCCGCTGACCGGACTGTCCCAGATCAGTGCGAGGCGCTCGCCATGACCGGCCGCGACATGGCGATCGAGCGCGTTCCAGCAGGTATTGAGCCGGGCCCCCGGAAACCAGCGGTAAAACGGCGGCCGGCTCCGGTCGAGCACCGCATCCCAGCGCCGCTCCCAGTCGATCGCCGCCGCCGCCTCGGCCCAGAATTCTTCGGGCTGTTCGAGCGCGCGCCGGTAGGTCTCGGCATAACCCGTCATCGGCTTCCTCCCGCGTGTTCCGGCGGAATTGTCCGCCGATTTCCGCGCGCTGCCAAGCCGCTCGGCCGGGGCGCCCCGGGCGCGGGCCGGCGCAAGGTCGGGTCAGCGATTTTCTCCCGGCCGGCACCGGTTTCGGTGTAGCCTCGAACCGTCGGTGCAAAACGACCGCCAATGATCGTCAAGCAGGGAGGAAAGCCGTGACAGACTTGCGCGTCACCGCCAGCGACGGCACCGATACGATTCTTGAAGAAACCACAGTGCAGGACTTGGCGGCCGGTCTCAGGGGTTCCCTGCTGCGGCCCGGCGACAATGGTTATGACGCGGCGCGCCGGGTGTGGAACGGCATGATCGACCGCCGCCCGGCGCTGATCGCCCGCTGTGCCGGGCCTGCCGACGTGATCGCCGCCGTGCGTTTTGCGCGCGATCACAGCCTGCGGCTGGCCGTCAAGGGCGGCGGCCACAACATCACCGGCAACGCCGTCTGCGAGGGCGGGCTGATGCTCGACCTGTCCTTGATGAAAGGCGTCCGGGTCGATCCGGTCGGACGCACGGCGCGGGCCGAGGCCGGTCTGACCTGGGGCGAGTACAATCGCGAGACGCAAGCCTTTGGTCTCGCGAGCACCGGCGGCGTCGTATCGACGACCGGCATCGCCGGATTGACCCTGGGCGGCGGCCTTGGCTGGCTGATGGGCAAGCATGGGCTCAGCTGCGACAATCTGATTGCGGCCGACCTCGTCACCGCCGAGGGCCGGCTGCTGACCGCCAGCGCCGAAGAGAACCCCGATCTGTTCTGGGGCCTGCGCGGCGGCGGCGGCAATTTCGGCGTCGTCACCTCGTTCGAATACACACTCCACCCGGTCGGCTCGGTGCTCGCCGGCATGGTCGTTTATCCGATGAGCGAGGCCAAGGCGGTCTTGCGCTTTTATCGGGATTTCGCGCGCGGCTGCCCGGACGAGGCGCTGGCCGCCGCGGCGCTGATGACCGCGCCCGACGGGGCCCCGGTTTCCGTCATCGTCGCCGCCTATATCGGCGATCTGGCAAAGGGCGAGGCTGTCCTGACGCCGCTGCGAAAATTCGGCACGCCCCTCGCCGATACGATCGCCCCGACCTCGTATGTGGCGCTGAACACGCTGTTTGATGCGGCGTTTCCCTATGGCGGTGTGCAGCGGTATTGGAAATCAAGCTTTCTGAAGGAGCTCAGCGACGAGGTGCTCGACCTCATGATCGCCCGCTCGGCCAAGCTCCTGTCGCCGATGTCGATGGTGCTGTTCTTCCACATGCACGGCGCCGCGACGCGGGTGGATGCGGACGCCACCGCGTTCGGGCTGCGCGGCGACCAGTGGGATTACGACGTGATCTCGCAATGGACCGGCGGTGCCAAAGGTGCCGGCCATGTCCAGTGGACCCGAGACTTCTGGAACGCGGTCGAGCCGTTTGCCAGCGGGGTCTACATCAACCATCTCGACGCCGAGGAAGCCGGCCGCATCCGGGGTGCCTATCGCCTCGGCTACGATCGGCTCGTTGCGCTGAAGAACACATACGACCCGACAAACCTGTTCCGCCTCAACCAGAACATCAAGCCGACCGTATGAGCGGCCGGCTTAGAACCTATCTCGGTAGGCCATAGATCATGCCGAAGGCAAAACGCCGCAGGATGGGTTGACCCCGGCGAAGCCGGGGAAATCCATCATTTCTCGCCGGAATGGTGGGTTTCGCGTTGCTCAACCCACCCTGCGCTCCTTGTCTACCGAGATGGGATCTTAACCGGAGACGCCGAGGATGACGGCAACGAGCGGCCCCTACGACACCGATCTGGAGAGAAACGCAGCGAATTTCCGGCCGCTGACCCCGATCAGTTTTCTGTTGCGCACGGCCGCGGTCTATCCCGACCGGCCGGCCGTTGTTTACGGCGAGCGGCGCTATAGCTGGCGCGAGACGCTCGCCCGCTGCCGCCGCCTCGCCTCGGCCCTCTCGGCGCGCGGCATCGGACGCGGCGACACGGTGGCCCTCCTCGCGCCAAACCTGCCCGAGGCTTTTGAGGCGCATTTTGGCGTGGCGATGGCGGGGGCGGTGCTGAACGCGCTCAACATCCGCCTCGACGCCGCGACGGTCGCCTTTATCCTCAGGCACGGCGGTGCCAAGGTGCTGCTGGCCGACACCGAATTCGCCCCGGTCGTCAAGCGCGCGCTGGCCGAACTCGACGAGAAACCGCTCGTCATCGATATTGTCGATCTCCAGGGACCGGGCGGCGAGCGGCTTGGCGAGATCGATTACGAGGCGTTTCTCGCCGCGGGCGATCCCGACTTTGCCGAGATCCTGCCACAGGACGAATGGAGCGCGATCGCGCTCAATTATACTTCGGGCACCACCGGCAACCCGAAAGGCGTCGTCTATCACCACCGCGGCGCCCATCTGACCGCGCTCGGCAACATTCTTGTCTGGAATATGCCGCAACACCCGGTCTACCTGTGGACATTGCCGATGTTCCACTGCAACGGCTGGTGCTTTCCATGGACGGTGACGGCGCTCGCCGGGACCCACGTCTGTCTGCGCCGGGTCGAGGCCGAGGCGATCTTTGAGGCGATGGCGCGCGAGGGGGTGACGCATCTCTGCGGCGCACCGATTGTGATGAACCTGCTTTTGCACGCCGCGCCGGGTGACAGGCGCGCGCTCGACCGCAGGATCGCAATGATGACGGCGGGCGCCGCGCCGCCCGCCGCGGTCATCGAGGGGATGGAGAAGGCGGGCTTTGACATCACCCATGTCTACGGTCTGACCGAATGCTACGGCCCCGCCGTGGTGTGCGCCTGGCACGAGGAGTGGGACAGCAGGCCCCCGGCCGAGCGGGCCCGTCTCAAGGCGCGCCAGGGCGTCCCCTATCCGGTGCTCGAAGGGCTGATGGTGGCGGACCCGGAAAGCCTCCAGCCGGTGCCGGCCGACGGGGAGACGATGGGCGAAGTCTTTATGCGCGGCAACGTCGTGATGAAGGGTTATTTGAACAATCCTGGCGCCACGGAAGAGGCGTTTGCCGGCGGCTGGTTTCACACCGGCGATCTCGCCGTCACCCACCCCGACGGCTATATCGAGATCCGCGACCGCTCAAAGGACATCATCATCTCCGGCGGCGAGAACATCTCGACGATCGAGGTCGAGGGGGTCTTGTACCGCCATCCCGCCGTGCTCGAAGCCGCGGTCGTTGCCCGCCCCGACCCGCAATGGGGCGAGACCCCCTGCGCCTTTGTCGAATTGAAGCCGGGCGCCGCCGCCGATCCGCAGGAGATCATCGCCTTTTGCCGCGAGCGCATGGCCCGTTTCAAGACGCCAAGGCATGTCGTGTTCGGCCCGCTGCCCAAGACCTCGACCGGCAAGATCCAGAAATTTGTCCTGCGCGAGCGCGCCACGGCGATCGGGTCAGAATCCCCCTCTCCCCGCTTGCGGGGAGAGGGCCGGGGGTGATGGGCAAAGCGCGATGCGCGGGAAGGACAAGCACAGAACGAAATTATCGCGGTCCCTCCGGCGCCGGGCAACACAAGCAGAATTGCTGCTGTGGAGGTATTTGCGCGATCGCCAGCTCGCCGACTTCAAGTTCGTGCGCCAGGAGCCGATCGATCGGTACTTTGTCGATTTTATCTGCCGTGAGCGGAAATTGATCGTCGAAGTCGATGGCGGGCAACACGCCGAGAGCCATGCCGACCGAGACCGCGATGCTGTTCTCAAGGCTCTCGGCTATCGCATTGTCCGTATCTGGAACAACGATGTATTGTCAAACATGGATGGAGTTCTACAGATGCTCCGATCAGAACTCGATCAGCCCCTCACCCCAACCCTCTCCCCGCAAGCGGGGAGAGGGGGTCGGTTGGAATCCAATTCAATGGCACCGGCTGCGGAGAGTTCGCCGAGTGTTCTGGGTATCGACAGACCAGCAAGCCGATACCTCAGTGGGTGACCCGGCAAAACCTTGTCGTATTCGTGTCAGGGCTATCCGGTAGATACAGAGGATATCCTCAGCTTCGGCCGGCTCCACGTCACGCAGACCCTCGGGGAGGCTTGCCATCGGCAGGCTCTTGCCAGCAGCGTTCAGCCCAAGCCCCGCAACCCCTTTTCGCGTTCCAGCATGCAAATAGACCTCTACCGGCCGCAGCCCCACATAAGCCCCAATCCGATGAGCAACATCATAGATCAGCAATTCCTTATTGCCCGGGATAGAGGCTGCTACCAGCGCATGAAGAGCGGCAAAATCGGCAGCCGCATGAATCTCATTTTCTTGCTCTTCAAGCGAAGCCGCTGCATTGGATAGGACACCATTCGGTATAAGTCGCTGGTGAGGGTGGGGGGATGTCCCGGTCGATGTTGAGATAGGAGGGTCGGCGTTGCCCGCCTTGAGCCGGTAGGCTCGGGGTGCTGACTCCACGAAGAAAGGCAACGCCATGAAGAGGAATATCACGACCGCGGCGCCG
>JBOHMF010000117.1:0-10813 GCA_050730055.1 Allostellaceae bacterium | reverse complement strand
ATTTCTACAAGCACGAAAGCTGCGGCCAGTGCACCCCGTGCCGCGAGGGCACCGGATGGTTGTGGCGGGTCTTGGAGCGCATGGCCGTCGGCGATGCGACCGCGGATGAGATCGACACCCTGCTCGATATCTCCTACCAGATCGAGGGGCACACGATCTGCGCTCTCGGCGACGCTGCGGCGTGGCCGGTGCAGGGGTTGATCCGCCACTTCCGGCCCGAGATCGAGCGGCGCATCGCGGCCGCCCGCACAACCGCGCCGCAGCGGCAGGCGGCGGAGTGAGCGGGAGAAGGCGATGCCAAAATTGACGATCGACGGCGGCGAGGTCGAGGTCGCGGCGGGCACGACGGTGCTGCAGGCCTGCCAGGCGGCCGGGATCGAGATCGCGCATTTCTGCTTTCACGAACGCCTCCAGATCGCCGGCAATTGCCGGATGTGCCTCGTGGAGATGGAGAAGTCGCCAAAGCCGATCGCCTCGTGCGCGATGCCGGCGGCCGATGGCATGGTCATCCACACAAATTCGCCAAAGGCGCAGAAGGCGCGCAACGGCGTCATGGAATTTCTGCTGATCAATCATCCGCTCGACTGCCCGATCTGCGATCAGGGCGGCGAGTGCGATTTGCAGGATCAGGCGATGGCCTACGGCTTTGATCGCAGCCGCTACCGGGAGAACAAGCGCGCGGTTCCCTACAAGGATTTTGGGCCGCTGATCGAAACCAGCATGAACCGCTGCATCCACTGCACGCGCTGCATCCGCTTTATGACCGAGATCGCCGGAGTGCAGGAGCTGGGGGCGACCGGGCGCAGCGAGGACATGGAGATCTCGACCTACATCCGGCGCGCGCTCACCTCCGAACTCTCGGCCAACATCATCGATCTGTGCCCGGTCGGGGCGCTCACCTCAAAGCCTTATGCCTTTCTCGCCCGGCCGTGGGAGTTGCGCAAGACCGAGTCGATCGATGTCCTCGATGCGGTCGGCAGCAACATCCGCGTCGATTCGCGCGGACCCCAGGTTCTGCGTGTGCTGCCGCGCCTCAACGAAGCAGTGAACGAGGAATGGATCTCGGATAAGACGCGGTTTGCCATCGACGGCCTCGTGCGGCGCCGGATCGATCGCCCCTTTATCCGGCAGGGCGGCCGGTTGCGCGAGGCCGCCTGGTCCGAGGCCCTGGAATTCGCCGCAGCGCGCCTCAAGACCGTGCCGGGCGAGCGCATCGCCGCTCTTGCCGGCGATCTGTGCGAGGCCGAAGCGATGTTCGCGCTGAAGGCGCTGATGACCGATCTCGGGGCCGCAAGCCTCGATTGCCGTCAGGACGGAGCCCGGCTCGACGCGCGCGTCCGCGCCGGATACCTGTTCAATACGACGATCGCCGGGATCGAGGAGGCCGATCTGTGCCTCCTCATCGGCACCAACCCGCGCTGGGAAGCTCCGCTCGTCAACGCGCGGCTGCGCAAGCGGTATCTGCGCGGCGGATTTGCCGCAGCCGCGATCGGACCGGCCTTTGAGTCGAGCTTTCCGATCGAGGGATTGGGCGCCGGCGGCGATGTGCTGGGCGCGATCGCGGCGGGAGATCACCCCTGGGCGGCGCGGCTCGCCAAGGCCAGGAACGCGATGATCGTCCTCGGCACGGGCGCACTGGCCCGGCCCGACGGCGCGCAGGTCCTGGGGGCGGCGCGCAGGATCGCCGAGAGCTGCGGGCTGGTGCGCGAGGACTGGAACGGCTTCAATGTGCTGCACCGGGCCGCGGCGCGTGTCGGCGGCCTCGATCTCGGCTTTGTGCCGGGGCCGGGCGGGCACGACACAAGCGGTATCCTCGCCGGCTGCCGCTCGGGCGAGATCGAACTCCTCTACCTTCTCGGTGCCGACGAGATCGACCCCGCCGATCTCGGGTCCGCTTTTGTGATCTATCAGGGCCATCACGGCGACCGTGGCGCGCGCCGCGCCGATGTGATCCTGCCGGGCGCTGCCTATACCGAGAAGGACGGCACATACGCCAATACCGAGGGGCGGGTACAGGAGGGACACCGCGCGGTGTTTCCGCCGGGCGAGGCGCGCGAGGACTGGCGCATCCTGCGCGCCTTGTCGGGCGCGCGCGGCCGGCCGCTGCCGTTTGATACGCTCGGCGCCTTGCGCTGCCTGATGCGCGAGGCCGCGCCGGTTCTCGCCCGGTGCGATGAGACGGTGCGCGCGCCGTGGGGACAGTTTGGCGAGCCGGGGCCGGTTCTGCCCGCGCCGTTCGCCTATCCGATCACGGATTTCTACCGCACCGATCCCGTGAGCCGCGCCAGCGAGACGATGGGAAAATGCAGCGCGCTGCATCTTGCCGGGACGCAGGCGATGCCGAGGACCGGCACCGATGGCTAGTTTCTGGACGGAGAACTACGCCGGGATCACCCTCCTCACGATCGGCGAGGTGCTGGTGGTCGTGGTGCCGCTCCTCATTGCGATCGCCTATCTGACCTATGCCGAGCGCAAGGTGCTGGCGTTCTCGCAATTGCGCAAGGGGCCGAACGTTGTCGGGCCGTTCGGGCTGCTTCAGCCTTTTGCCGACGGGCTGAAGCTCCTCCTGAAGGAGACTGTGGTGCCGAGCGGGGCGAACCGTCTCGTCTTTATCATCGCGCCGATCATCACCTTTACCCTGAGCCTGATGGCCTGGGCGGTGATCCCATTTGACGGCGCGTTTGTCATCGCCAACATCAATGTCGGCATCCTCTATCTGTTTGCCATCAGTTCGCTCGGTGTCTACGGGATCATCATGGCGGGGTGGGCATCGAACTCGCGCTATGCCTTTCTGGGCGCCCTGCGCTCGGCTGCCCAGATGGTCTCCTACGAGGTGGCGATCGGTTTTGTCCTGGTGACGGTGCTGCTCTGCGTCGGCTCGCTCAACCTCTCCGAGATCGTGCGGGCTCAGCGGACCGTCTGGTTTGCCGCCCCGCTCCTGCCGATGTTCGTCATCTTCTTCATATCCGGACTGGCCGAGACCAATCGTTCCCCGTTCGACCTGCCGGAGGGTGAGACCGAAATCGTCGCCGGCTATTTTGTCGAGTATTCGGCGATGGCCTTCGCCCTGTTTTATCTTGGCGAATACGGCAACATGATCTTGATCAGTGCGATGACCAGCATCCTGTTTCTCGGTGGCTGGCTGCCGCCGTTTCAGGTGGTGCCGTTCACCTGGATCCCCGGAGCGGTCTGGTTCGCCTTCAAGATCGCCTTTGTGCTGTTCTGCTTTTTGTGGGTGCGGGCGACGTTTCCGCGCTTCCGCTACGATCAGTTGATGCGGCTCGGCTGGAAGGTGTTTCTGCCGGCCTCGCTGTTCTGGCTGATCGTCACCGCCGGGGTCCTCGTCGGGATGGGCTGGCTGCCGGCGCGATGAATACGACCGTTGCCATCGGCGCGCGCGCGGTTATGGTAGCGCCCGCTTGCCAACCGCCGGCCGGAGAACGAGATCGAGGATGACCTCCTTTCTGTACAGGACCGCCCGCTCGCTGCTGTTGTACGAGCTCTTTGAGGGTCTCGGGGTGACCTTGCGCTACATGTTCAAGCGCTCGGTGACGGTCAATTACCCCTATGAGAAGGGTCCGCTCTCCCCGCGCTTTCGCGGCGAGCATGTGCTGCGGCGCTACCCCAACGGCGAGGAGCGCTGTATCGCCTGCAAGTTGTGCGAGGCGATCTGCCCGGCCCTGGCCATCACGATCGAAGCCGAGCCGCGCGCGGACGGCAGCCGGCGCGCGACCCGCTACGATATCGATATGACAAAGTGCATCTATTGCGGCTATTGTCAGGAAGCCTGTCCGGTCGATGCCATTGTCGAGGGGCCGAACTTCGAGTTCGCCACCGAAACCCGCGAGGAACTCTTCTACGACAAGGAGAAATTGCTGGCGAACGGCGACCGGTGGGAGGCGGAAATCGCCCAGAATCTGGCTCTCGCAGCACCCTATCGGTGAGGGGAACAATGTCGAGAGGGCGGGGTGAGGCGGCGCCGATCCGGCGCGCAGGCAGGGCGCGATGATCGTCCAGGCGATCCTGTTTTATATCTTCTCGGTGGTGGCGATTGCCTCCGGCGTGCTCGTGATCACGGCGCGCAACCCGGTGCATTCGGTGCTGTTTCTGATCCTCGCCTTCTTCAACTCTGCCGCATTGTTCATCCTGATCGGTGCCGAATTTCTGGCAATGATCCTGGTCATTGTCTATGTCGGTGCGGTCGCCGTCCTGTTTCTCTTTGTCGTGATGATGCTCGACATCGATTTTGTCCAGTTGCGCAGCGGTTTTATGCGGTATCTGCCGGTCGGCGCCGCGATCGGACTCCTGCTGATGGCCGAGCTGCTGTTTCTCGTCGTCAGCTGGGAGATCGCGCCGATGGCCTCGGGTCTCGCCGCGGCACGGCCGACGGGCATGGCCGCCCTCAACAACACCCGTGCGCTGGGCGACATTCTCTACACCCGCTACTTCCTCGGTTTTGAAGTGGCCGGTCTGGTTCTGCTCGTGGCGATGATCGGGGCCATCGTGCTGACCTTGCGCGAGCGCCCCGGCGTGCGCCGCCAGAAAATCTCAGTGCAGCTCGCCCGCACCCGCCGGGAGACGGTCGCGGTGGTGAAAGTCCCGCTCGGCCACGCCGCCGCCCCGCTGCACCCCGCGGAAACCCCAACAGAGGGGGGGAACTAGCCTCATGCCGATCGGCCTCGCCCATTACCTGACCGTTGCCGCGATCCTCTTTACGCTCGGGATTTTCGGGATTTTCCTCAACCGCAAGAACGTCATCATTATTCTGATGTCGATCGAGCTGATGCTTCTGGCGGTCAACATCAACTTTGTCGCGTTTTCGGCCTTTCTCGACGATTATGCGGGTCAGGCCTTTGCGATGTTTGTGCTGACCGTCGCGGCGGCCGAGGCGGCGGTCGGGCTGGCCATCCTCGTTGTTTATTTCCGCAACCGCGGCACCATCCGGGTTGAGGACATCAACATGATGAAGGGTTGAGGCGATGGCGCTCGCCATCGTCTTTCTGCCGCTGCTGGCGGCCATCGTCGCCGGCCTGTTTGGCCGCGCCATCGGAGACCGCGGCGCGCAATTCGCCACCTGCGGCGCGGTCCTCTTGTCGGCCATCCTGGCGGTCGCGCTGTTTTTCACCCAGATCCTCCCCGCCCACGGCGTAGAGGTGGTGGAGATCGCACCGTGGATCGATTCTGGCGGTGTCCACGTCGATTGGGCCCTGCGCCTCGATATGCTCTCCGGGGTCATGCTCGTCACCGTCACCGTCGTCTCGGCTTGCGTACTGTTCTACTCGATCGGCTACATGGCCGAGGACCCCTCGATCCCGCGCTTTATGGCGTATATGAGCTGGTTTGTCTTTTTTATGCTGATGTTGGTGACGGCCAATAATTTTGTGCAATTGTTCTTTGGCTGGGAAGGCGTCGGACTTCTTTCCTATCTCCTGATCGGTTTCTGGTACGACCGCCCTTCAGCCAACTTTGCGGCGATCGAGGCGTTCGTCGTCAACCGGATCGGCGATTTTGGCTTTGTCCTCGGCATCTTCTCGGTCTTTTTGATCTTCGGCTCGCTCAAATTTGACACGGTGTTCGCCGCCGCGCCGCACCACGTCGCCACAACGATCGATTTTCTCGGCTGGCGGGTCAATGCGTTGACCCTCGCCTGCATCCTCTTGTTTGTCGGGGCGATGGGGAAATCGGGGCAGATCGTGTTGCACGTCTGGTTGCCCGACGCGATGGAGGGGCCGACGCCGGTGTCGTCGCTGATCCACGCCGCGACGATGGTGACAGCCGGCGTTTTTATGGTGGCGCGGATGTCGCCGCTGTTTGAATACGCCCCCGAGGCGCTCATCGTCGTCGGGGTGGTCGGTGGCACGACCGCGTTCATGGCCGCCAGCATCGGCATGGCCCAGAACGACATCAAGAAAGTCGTCGCCTATTCGACCTGCAGCCAACTCGGCTACATGTTTATCGCGACCGGGGTTTCGGCTTATGCCGCCGGGATCTTTCACCTGTTCACGCACGCCTTTTTCAAGGGCCTGCTGTTCCTCTGCTGTGGCGCGGTAATTCATGCGATGAGCGGCGAGCAGGACATGCGGCGCATGGGCGGGCTGTGGCGCAGGACCCCGGTCACCTATGTGACGATGTGGATCGGGGCCCTGTCGCTGAGTGCCATCCCGGACTTTTCCGGGTATTATTCAAAGGACACGATCCTCGATGCGACCTGGGCCTCGGGCAGCGCGGTCGGCCGCTATGGCTGGGTTCTCGGCACGCTGGCGGCATTCATGACCGCCTTTTACATCTCGCGTGTCATGTTCATGACCTTTCATGGCAAGCCGCGCGCCGATGACGAGACTCTGCATCATGCGCATGAGAGTCCGTGGGTCATGCTGGTGCCGATGATCGTGCTGGCGATCGGCGCCGCCAGCTTTGGCGGTCTCACCGACAATTTTTTTGTCGGGAGCGCCCACGTCGCTTTCTGGAAGAGCGCGTTTCTGGTCCTGCCGCGAGACAATTCTCTCGCCGGAGTTGAGCACATCCCGGTCGCGATCCGTTATCTGCCGCTGGCTCTCGCCGTCCTCGGCATCGCCACCGCCTATTGGGTCTACATTCTCGATCCGGCGCTGCCGGGCCGCTTTGTCGCGCGATTTCGTGCCCTCTATCTGTTTGTCCTCAACAAGTGGTATTTCGACGAACTCTACGATCGTCTGTTTGTGCGCACGGCCTTTGCGCTCGGCTACGGTTTGTGGAAGTCGGGCGACGGTCTTTTGATCGACGGGTTCGGCCCCAACGGCATCGCCACCACCACTCGCGAACTGGCGCAGGAGGCGAGCCGGCTGCAGACCGGCTATCTCTTTCATTACGCCTTTGTCATGCTGATCGGACTGGCCATCTTCGTCACCTGGTTTCTGTTCTAGTGAAAATGCCGTTGACCATGCCGATTGCACACCATTCGGGCCGCGGAGGGCGAGCGTGATCCATTGGCCACTGTTGTCGCTGGTCACGTTTCTGCCGCTGGTCGGTGCCGGGTTTATCCTGGTGACGCGCGGCGAGGAGGCGGTCGTCGCGCGGAACGCCCGCTGGATCGCGCTGTGGACCTCGCTGATCGTTTTCGCACTGTCGCTGGTGCTGTGGGCCGATTTTGACCCGCATCACGTCGGGTTCCAGTTTGTCGAGCGGGCCCAATGGATCGCGGTCGGCGGTTTTCACGTCACCTATCACCTGGGGATCGACGGGATCTCGCTGTTCTTTATCATCCTCTCCACCCTCTTGACCGTCGTTTGCGTCCTTTCCAGCTGGGAATCCATCCGCTTCCAAGTCAAGGAATACATGATAACCTTCCTTGTCATGGAGACGATGCTGGTCGGTATTTTTTGTGCTCTTGACTTTATACTTTTTTATATTTTCTTTGAGGGGGTGCTGATCCCGATGTTCATGATCATCGGGATCTGGGGGGGGCCGGACCGGATCTACTCTGCGTTCAAATTTTTTCTGTATACGCTGCTCGGCTCGGTGCTGATGCTGTTGGCGATCATCGCGATCTACTATCAGATGGGCAGCACTGACATTGTGACGGCGCTTCATTACAGCTTCCCGGCCGGTTTGCAGAAGTGGCTGTGGCTCGGCTTCTTTGCCTCGTTTGCGATCAAGGTGCCGATGTGGCCGCTGCACACCTGGCTGCCCGATGCCCATACCGAGGCGCCGACTGCGGGTTCGGTCATTCTCGCCGGCATCCTCTTAAAGCTCGGCGGGTACGGTTTTATCCGCTTCTCGCTGCCGATGTTCCCGATCGCCTCGCACACCTTTACGCCACTCATTTTTGTGCTGAGCGTCATCGCCGTCATCTACACTTCGCTGGTGGCGCTGGCGCAGACCGACATGAAGAAACTCGTCGCCTATTCCTCGATCGCGCACATGGGTTTTGTGACGATGGGGATTTTCGCGGCGACGAGCGAGGCGGTACAGGGCGCCATCATCCAGATGCTGAGCCACGGCATCGTCTCGGCCGCGCTGTTTCTGTGTGTCGGGGTGGTCTATGACCGTCTGCACACGCGCGAGATTGCGCGTTATGGCGGACTGGCCGACAATATGCCGGCTTACGCCTTTGTCTTTATGGCCTTTATGCTGGCTGCGGTCGGTCTGCCCGGCACCAGCGGCTTTGTCGGCGAGTTTCTGATCCTCATCGGCACATATCAGATCAATACGCTCGTCGCCTTTCTCGCTGCGACGGGTCTGTTTCTCGGGGCCGCCTACATGCTCTATCTCTATCGCCGCGTCATCTTTGGCAGGATCACCCGCGACGACGTGCGCCGGCTGCTCGATCTCTCCTGGCGCGAGAAGGTGGTGTTTGCACCCCTGGTGGCGATCGTCCTGTGGATGGGGCTTTATCCAAATTCGTTCCTCGGGCCGATTCGCGCCTCGGCCGACCACATCGTCCATCAGGTGGCGGTCGCGCGCGCCGCCGCCGGCATCCACGTCCAGCAAGCGAGCCTGTTCTAAGAATGCCCGCCGCGGTCCTCCCCGATTTCTGGCCGGCCCTGCCCGAAGCGGTCCTCGCCGGTCTGGCCATGGTGCTGCTCCTCTTTGGCGCGGTGCGCGGCGAGCGCTCGGCGCGGCTCGTCTCGTGGCTCTCGGTCCTCGTCCTGATCATTGTCCTGGCCATCACCGAGATCATGGGCGGAGTCCACGAGGTCGGCTTTTACGGGATGTTTGTCAGCGACACCTTTGCGCAGTTTATGGACACCCTGGTATTGCTCGGCTCGGCCACGACGATCCTGTTCAGCCTCCATTACAACGAGGCCCTTGGGATCGACCGCTTTGAGTTCCCGGTGCTGATCCTGTTGGCGACCACCGGGATGATGGTGATGATCGCGGCCAATGATCTCATCACCCTCTATGTCGGTCTCGAATTGCAGAACCTGGCGCTCTACGTCGTCGCCAGCTTTGACCGCGACTCGGTGCGCTCCACCGAGGCCGGCCTCAAATATTTTGTGCTGAGCGCGCTGTCCTCGGGGTTGCTGCTCTATGGCGCCTCGCTGGTCTATGGATTTTCCGGGACGACCGGATTTCCCGAACTCTACAGACTGGTGACCAGCGGTCCGCCGGCTTCGGCCGGGCTGATCGTCGGCATCGTCTTTGTCATGGTCGGGCTGGCTTTCAAGGTCTCGGCGGTGCCGTTTCACATGTGGACGCCCGATGTCTATGAGGGGGCGCCGACGCCGGTTACCGCGTTCTTTTCGGTGGCGCCAAAGATTGCGGCGCTGGCGCTGTTTGTCCGCTTTATGATGGCTCCGTTTGGGCCGCTGGTCGCCGAGTGGCGTCAGATCATCATCTTTCTGTCGATCGCCTCGATGGTGTTTGGCGCCGTCGCCGCGATCGCCCAGCACAACATCAAGCGGATGATGGCGTACAGCTCGATCGGCCATATCGGCTATGCCCTGATCGGCCTCGCCGCGGCCACCCCGACCGGCATTCGCGGCATCCTCGTCTATATGGCGATCTATCTGGTGATGAACCTCGGCGCCTGGGCGGTCATCCTGTGCATGCGCCAGCGCGGGCGCATGCTGGAGGAGATTTCCGACCTCGCCGGCCTGTCGCGCACCCAGCCGGGACTGGCGCTGGCATTCGGAATTTTTCTGTTCTCGCTGACCGGCATTCCGCCGACCGCGGGGTTTTTCGCCAAGCTCTACATCTTTCTCGCCGCGATCGACGCCAAGCTGGTCGGGCTTGCGGTGATCGGCGTTGTCATCAGCGTCGTCAGCGCGGTCTATTATCTGCGCATTGTCAAGATCATGTATTTTGACGAGCCGACGGCCGCGTTTGACCGCGCGATCAGCGGGGAGATGCGCGCCGTGCTGGTCGTCACCGCGCTCCTGACCCTGTTTTTCTTTGCCTTTCCGGGTCCGCTGTCCGGCGCCGCACACGCCGCGGCGGCAGCCTTGTTCCCGCGATGACCGGTTTGGCGCCGCCGCCGGGGTGGCAGGTCATCAGGTATCTTGTGATCGGCAGCACCAACGATGAAGCCAAGCGCCTGGCGCAGGACGGAGCGGCGGCGCGCACCGTCGTCTGGGCCTTGAGGCAGACCAAGGGGCGCGGGCGCCGCGGCCGTCCCTGGCACTCTCCGGCTGGCAATCTTTATGCCTCGCTGATCCTGCGGCCGCAGGTTCCGGCGGCACGCGCCGCTCAACTCGGCTTTGTCGCCGCGCTGGCCGTCGGCGGCGCGCTCGACAGGCTCTGTCCCGGTCTGACCGGCCTCTCCTACAAATGGCCAAATGATGTCCTGCTGGACGGGCGCAAACTTTGCGGCATCCTGCTTGAGTCGGAAGCCGGAGACGGGGAGCGGCCGGCTTTTCTCGTTGCCGGCATCGGGATCAACCTGCAGGCGGCGCCGCAGGATACCGAGTTTCCGGCGACGGCACTGACTGAACGGGGTTTTCCCGAGATCACGCCGGACGCGCTGCTGGCGGCACTGCTGGCCGAGTTTGAGCGTTGGATGGGGTGCTGGGAGAGCGCGGGGTTCGCCCCGGTCCGCGCGGCGTGGCGAACGCGCGCGCTCCTGGGTGGCTCGGCGCGGGTTCGGCTCGACCGGCTCAGCTTGCAAGGGCGTCTCATCGACATAGATGAGGAGGGGGCGCTGCTGCTGCTGGAGGAGGGGGGACGGCGCCGGCGCATCTCGGCCGGCGAGGTGTTTCCGGTGCAGGATTGACAACGCATGCTGCTCGCGATCAACGCCAACAATACCAATACGGTGTTTGCCGTCTGGGACGGCGATCGGCTCAGAGGCGCCTGGCGCGCTGCCACCGACGCAAGGCGCACCGCCGACGAATAC
>JBOHMF010000116.1:0-10926 GCA_050730055.1 Allostellaceae bacterium | reverse complement strand
GTCACCACCGGCGAGACGTTCCCGGCCAGTCACGACGACGGGGTGACGGTCACCATCGGCACGGACTTGGTGCTCAACTCGCCTGGCCCGCGCAGTGTCATCAACTCCACAGGCACCTACACCGGAGCGCCCGGCAACGAGGCGTTCACCCTGGTTTACGGGGAATGCTGCGGGCCGCCAGCGACCCTCGCCATCAATCTTCCGCT
This sequence comes from Allostellaceae bacterium, assembly GCA_050730055.1. GTDB lineage: Bacteria > Pseudomonadota > Alphaproteobacteria > ATCC43930 > CGMCC-115725 > AP-15. The sequence goes on along the minus strand of JBOHMF010000116.1, from coordinate 10,720 downwards.
TTCCAGCCCGGTTCCGGAACCCGGCTCCCTTGCCCTTTTGGGCACGGCCTTGGCCGGGCTGGGTCTGGTGTTCGGCTTGCGCCGGCGCAAGGTGGCATGAGCTGCCATCATCAGACGGTCTGACCGATACGCATAGCACGTTCTGCAAACGGGCGACGCCTCCTTTGGCGTCGCCCATTCCTTGCCCGCTCGCCTTTCAGCCGGTATGACGGTCGTCATGCCCGTGAAGCCAATTCACGCCACCTCCGTCGAACGCTGGCGGCGCTGCGAACCCTGGCTCGGGGAACTGCGCGAACTGCTGGAGCCCGCACCATGAGCCGCACCCCCGCGACCACCAGCCCCGCTCCGGCTGCTCCTAACACCGGCCGGCCGCGAGCGGGATTATCCGTCGATCTCGGCTCTCTGGGCGAAGCCGGCCAGCGCGCGCAATCCTTCGATCTGCTGCGGCGGACACTCGATGCCGGATACGCGAAAGCGGCGGACGCCGCCAAGGCAGGAGAACGCGCGAAGACCCCGCCGCGGCAGGCTCGGGCCGCGCGCGAACAGGTCGAGCGCGGTCGCCTGCTGCTTGAGCAGGGGCAGAACGCGCCGGCCATCACGGTTCTGCGCCAGGCGGTCCGGCTGGACGAGGACAACGCCGCCGCGCACCACGCGCTCGGTCTTGCGCTGCTGGCCGCGGGCGAGCTGGCTCCGGCCGTGACCAGCCTGCAGCGGGCGACCGGCCGCAAGCCGGATCTCGCCGTTGCCCACCGGGATCTGGGCACCGCGCTCGACCGCTCGGGGCGCCATCCTGAGGCCATCGAGGCCTACCGTCGCGCGCTGGCGCTCTCCCCCAGGCTGGCGGGCGTCAATCACCGGCTCGGCCAGCTTTATGAACTGCGGGGCTTCGCCCCCGAGGCGATCGCCTGCTACAAGAGCGAGCGCGCGGAGACGACCGACGGACGCCTCTCGCGCGCCTGGGGTCTTCAGCTCGAAGGCGATTTTGGCAAGGCCGGCGAGCTTCTGCGCAAGGCGATCGCGCTCGATCCCGCCCATGGCGGGGCGCGGCACGCGCTTGCGGGCTTTCTGATGACCGAGGGCCACCTGGCCCAGGCATACACCGAATACGAGACCGCGCTGCGGCTCAATCCCGCCTCGCATATATCCTGGGTCGGTCTCGTCGAATCAAAGAAGTTCACGCCCGCCGACCGGCCGATCGTGGAACGTCTGCGTTCCGCGCTGGCCGAGGCCGGCGAGGGCGAGCCGCGGGTGAATTTTCACTTCGCTCTCGGCAAGGTCCTCGACGATCTCGGAGAGTGCGCGGAAGCGATGCAGCAGCTTGATCAGGCCCACGCCGTTCTGGCCCGCACGGTCAGGCTCGATCAGGACGCCTGCGCGGCCCGGACCGACAACCTCATCGCGCGCTTCACCCCGGAGCTGTTCGCAGAGCTTGGCGACTTCGGCCACGACGACGAGACGCCGCTCTTGATTGTCGGGATGCCGCGTTCCGGAACCACGCTCTGCGAGCAGATCCTCTCCAGCCACTCGGCGATTGCCGCGGGCGACGAGCTTCCGTTCTGGGCGCCGTACAAGCGTTGGTCCGCCGCCGAGGGCGAGGATTTCACCCCCGAGACCGCCCGCCGGGTCGCGGGCGACTATCTGCGCGTGCTGCGCCGCATCGGCCCCACCGCCGTCCGCGTCACCGACAAGCTGCCGTTCAACTTCGAGCGGGTCGGTCTGCTCCACGTGCTGTTTCCGAGAGCGCGGATCATCCACTGCCGGCGCGATCCGATCAGCACCTGCCTGTCGATCTATTCGACCGCGTTCAAGCAGAAGTTCGAGTTTCTCGGCAGCAAGGCCGATCTCGCATTCTACTACCGGCACTATGCCCGCCTGATGGCGCACTGGCGCTCGGTGCTGCCGCCCGACCGCTATCTTGAGGTGGATTACGAGCGGCTCATCGCCGACCGCGAGGCGGAAACCCGGCGTCTCATCGCGTTTGCCGGGCTGGAATGGGAGGAGGCTTGCCTCTATCCCGAGCAGAACCGCCGCACCGTGAAGACGGCCAGCGCCTGGCAGGCGCGGCAGCCGGTTTACACCACATCCATCGAGCGCTGGCGCCGCTACGAACCCTGGCTCGGCGAGCTCGGGCACCTGCTTCAGCCTTCCTCCCCGCAAAGCGGGGAGGAAGGCGAGGGATGAAGCTTTAGCGCGCGGCGAACTGGGTCCTGCCAAAGAGGTTCTCGCGCTCGGCGTCGGTCACCCCGCTCGCGATCCCGCCCCGCCACTGGCGATCGGCGAGGATGGCGATGCCGCGCTGCACGGCCGGGCGCGCCGCGATCCGGTCATGCCAGCGCTTCACCCCCGGATATTCGGCGAGATCGATGCCGCGCCGCTCCGGTTCGCGCACCCAGGGAAAGGTCGCGATGTCGGCGATCGAATACTCCTCGCCGGCAAGATAGGGGCTGTCCTTGAGCCGGTGTTCGAGGACGCGATGCAGGCGTTTGACCTCGTTGGTATAGCGCTCGATCGCGTAAGGGATCTTCTCGACCGCATAGGCGGCGAAATGGTTCCACTGGCCAAACATCGGGCCGACCCCGCCCATCTGGAACATCAGCCATTCGAGACAGGTGTAGCGCGCCGCCGAGTCCTTTGGGATCAGCCGTCCGGCCTTCTCGGCGAGATAAATGAGGATTGCGCCCGACTCGAACAACTGGAACGGCTTGCCGCCCGGTCCCTCGGAATCGACGATCGCCGGGATGCGGTGATTGGGGTTCAACGCCAGAAACTCGGGCTTGAACTGCTCGCCGGCGCCGATGTTGACCGGCACGATCTTGCAGGGGAGACCCAGTTCTTCGAGCGCGATGTGCACCTTGTGACCGTTTGGCGTCGGCCATGTCCAGAGTTCGATCATGATGTCCTCCCGAAGATTTGCGGTCGATTGACGGCGCGGCGAGTGGCTCGTCACCCCTCTTCCCGATCCTCACGCGCGAGACGGTGCACGACCTCGCCGCTCGCGCCCCAAGGCTGCCACGCGTCGCGCAGCGCAAAGCCGAGCCGGCGGTAGAAGCCCTGCGCCGGGTTCCAGGTCAGGACATGGAAATTGAGCGCCGGACAGCCACGCTCGACCGCGATCGCGGCGAGCCGCGCCAGGAGCCGCCGCCCGACCCCTTGCCCGCGCGCCGCCTCGCGGACGTAGATGTCTTCGAGAAACAGGCCGGGCCGCCCGCTGAAGGTCGAAAAATCCGGGAAAAACAGGGCATAGCCGACGGGTTCGCCATCGAGCGACGCGATCAGCGCCTCAAAGCGGCGCTCGGGGCCAAAGCCGTAACGCCGCAGATCCGCTTCGCTCGCCGTGACCTCATCGATCAGTTTTTCATAGACCGCAAGCTCGCGGATCAACTGCAATAAGAGGCCGGCATCCTCGGCGGCGGCGAAGCGGATTTTTATGTTCGGCATGGCTTTCCAACGGCAACAGGCGGCGCATCCTATCACGTTGATCCCGTTTCAGCCGAAACGGCGGGCGGAGAACGGGGCGATATCGAGCGGCGGCGGACGGCCGGCGATCAGATCGGCGACGACCCGGCCGGTCATCGGCGCCGCCGTCATCCCGACATGACCGTGGCCAAAGGCGTAGATCACATCCGCGCTGGCCCGCGCCGGGCCGATGACCGGCAGCGAGTCGGGCAGTGCCGGGCGGTGCCCCATCCACAGCGGGAGGCGTTCCTCGGGATAATGGGCAGCAAGACCGGGCAGCAGCCGGCGGCCCTGGTCCAGGAGGATGCGGGCGCGCCGCCAATCGGGCGGCGCCGTGAGCCCCGCCAGTTCGACCGTGCCGGCAAAGCGCAGCCCCTCGGCCATCGGCGTCGCCACAAACTTGCCATCGGCCTCGGCGATCGGGATGCGCGGCACTACCTCGGGATCGCGGATCATCAGGTGATAGCCGCGCTCGCTTTCGAGCGGTATCCGATCCCCGAGTCCCGCGGCCAGCGGCTTTGACCAGGCGCCGGCGCAGACGACCGCGGCCTCGGCCGCAACCTCGCCCTCCTCGGTCAGAACGGCGGCGAGGCGGCCCGAGGCGAGCCGAAAGCCGCTCGCCCGCGCCCGTACCAGTTCGCCGCCAGCGTCAAGAAAATGGCGCAACAGCCGCTCGACGAGTGCAAGCGGGTTGGTCGTGTGCCCGTTCTCGCGCACCAGCACACCGCAGACATAGTCGCGCGACAGGGCGGGTTCGAGTTGGCGCAGCCCATCGGCATCAAACTCATCGACCTCGACCCCGTTCTCGCGCCGCAAGTCCCAGGCGAACCGCTCCTTGGCAAGGCTTTCCGCCGAACGGTAGACATAGAAATGGCCAAAGCGATGGATGAGATCCTCGGCTCCCGCGGCGGCGGCGAGCGGCGCCAGGGCCGGGAGCGAGGCGCCGACCAGCGGCCGCAAGGCACGCGCCGTGCGGTGCGCCTGCTCCGGCGTGGCGGCGCGCGCAAAGCGCCAGAGCCACGGCGCGATCCGCGGCAGATACTGCCAGCGCAATGCCAGCGGCCCTATCGGATCAAACAGCCAGCGCGGCACCTGGCGCATGATCCCCGGCATCGCCATCGGCGTCACCGAGGAGCCGTTGAGGCAGCCGGCATTGCCGTAGGACGCGCCGCGGCCGGGTTCGCCCGCCTCGATCAGGACGACGCTGTGACCGTCGCGTTGCAGATAGCTGGCCGCGCACACCCCGACCATCCCGGCCCCGATCACCGCGACCCGCCTGGCTGCGACCGCCGCCATGATGCCCTCCGTCTCCACGCGCGGGGAGTGTAGCGCACCGCCCGAGGCGGCCCAAGAAGGAGGCGGGTTGCCAGTCCGACAGCGCGCTCCAATCCCACTCATCCCACTCGTTTGCCCACTCATCGAATGGCATGATTGTGGTTGATCCAACGTTTCCACCGGCGTCTGATAGGGCGGCGGTGTGGAGTGCGGTTCGATGAGCGAGGCGCTCCTCGACGAGATTGCCGATTACTGCCGGCGCGCACGGCTGGCGGAGTCGACCTTTGGCCGCCTCGCCGTCAATGACGGCAAGCTGGTCGGGCGGCTGCGCCTTGGCGGCCGCGTCACCGAAGAGACCCGCGCACGCGTACACGCCTTTATGGCGCGCCAGCCGCAGCCAGAGGCAAACGGCGTCCTCGCACTGCCTTCGGTGCCGCTGCCGGCGCGGGAAGCGGCGTCCGCGCCCGCGCGCCGCTCGCATTCAAGGGGCAGAGAGTCCTGGCCCCGCTGGCGCGCAGCCTCGCGCCGGGCGGGCAGCTGATCGCGATCCACTCGCACGGCAATGATCCAGGGCTGGAGATCATCCGCCGCATCTGGCCCGGCGAGGACCCGTTCACAACCGACCGCCACGCGCTGTTGCGCGCAACCAAGGAGGCGCTCGGCCCCGCCGGGCGCGACCTCAATTTCGGCGCCTATTCGGATGCGCGCGCGCTGTTCCGCCATGACATGCACACCCTGCCCAACGAGATCAGCGAGACGATCGGCACCTCAACCCTGCTCGCCGCCTGGAACGCGGCAATCCATGTCGCGCAGGTCGAGGATCAGCGCCTGCCGGAGGCTGGCGCGCGCCGGGTTTGTCCCGGTGCCGCATCTCGCGGCGCGGCGTCTCGCCAGTTTTACGCAGGCGAGCGATTTTCTGCGCCGCACCCGCGCCGAGGCCGCGGTCGCCAGCGTCCTCGTCATCGCCGGCGATCTCGACCGCCCGGCGGGGCCGTTTTGCGACAGTCTCGATCTCCTCGACAGCGGCGTCATCGAGCGCCACGGCATTGGCCATATCCTTGTCGCAGGCTATCCTGAAGGCCACCCGCGCATCGGCCCCGCCGCTCTCGACGACGCCTTGGCGAAAAAGCGGGCATTGGCCCGCGCGCGCGGTTTTGACCTCACGCTCGTCACCCAGTTCGGGTTTGAACCCGCGCCGATCCGGCGCTGGCTCGCGGATCTGCCGGCGCGCGATCTTGTCTGCCCGGTGCGGATCGGGGTGGCGGGGCCGGCGAGCGTGGCGACGCTCGCCAAATTCGCCGTCCGCTGTGGCGTCGGCGCCTCGCTGCGCGCGCTGGTCCGCGGGCAGGCTGCCTTTGCGCGGGTTCTCGCCGAAGCCACTCCCGACGCGCTCCTCGCCGCACTGTTTGCCGAACCGCTGCCGGGCGCGCCGCTCGCGGGGCTGCACATCTTCACCTTTGGCGGAGTGCGCCAGACGGCTGCGTGGCTCGCCGACCGGCGCCGCGCCAGGTGAAGCGGCGCGGTCTGGCCGGGCATCGCCCGATTGCCGGAAGGAGCGGTTTCGGCCCAGGTCCAGTGCTCCCGGATTGCGGCCCGGCGCGCATGGCGCCATCCGAACAGTGCAGAGAGGTGCCGGAGCGGTCGAACGGGGCGGTCTCGACTGCATTTCGCGACCAGCCCGCCGGCTCGCAGGCGCAGATCCGCGGAACTGTCTCCTTGCCGGCGGCGAACCCTCGCTCAACTTTTCCCCGCCATCTGCGGGAGGATCTCCTCCAGCGACCGCGGCGTGATCCCGAGCGCCGCGAACCCGGGCACATCGGGCGCTGCGATGTTGTCGATCCGCATCAGCTCGATCTGATTTCGGGTGACGGGCGGAGCCGGCGAGAATTCGGCGGCAAAGGCAAGCGCATGCCATAGGGCGAACGGAACCGGAAACAGGACGGGCTTGCCGCCTATCCCCGCGGCGATCGCGCGCAGCAGTTCTGCGTAGCTGTAGATATGTGGCCCCGCGAACTCTTGAACGGGCTCCGGTGCGGGAGCTTGCAAGGCGCACACGATCCCCGCGGCGACATCCTCGACATAGACCGGCTGCAACCGTGTTTCTCCGCGCCCGAACAGCGGAAAGGCCGGCATATGTCGCAACATGTTCGACAGCGGCGTGACGAGCGCGTCGCCGGGCCCGAACATGACCGCCGGACGGATCAGAATGGCCGAGGGAAAAGCCTGCCGCACCGCCGCCTCGCCCTCGCCGCGGCTGCGGATGTAGGGCGAGGATGAGTGCGCATTGGCGCCGATCCCGGAGAGGTGCGCAAGCCTTTTCACACCCGCTCGCGCCACCGTCGCCGCGACGCGCTCGGCCGCTTCGACATGGATGGACCGGAAGGTATGAACACCGCGCTCGACGTAGAGGCTGACTGCGTTTACAGCCGCCCAGGCGCCGTTGAGGGCCGCCGCAACCGACGCCCCGTCGCTCACGTCCGCGCGCAGAAAGGCGATCCCAGGCATGGTGCCGCCGGTGCCGCCCCGGGGCGCGCGCCGCGCAGCCACCTGGACGGCGAAACCGGCCTCCCGCAGATGGCGGACGATGCAGCGGCCGAGAAACCCCGTTCCGCCGAACACCGTGACCACTCGCTCAGGCATGGAGGCCGGCAGCTCCCGACGATCGCTGGCTAAGACCGGCCGCCGGCACGCAGCAGCTCCCGCGTCCTCGCGTTCTTAGTGCCTGTTTGAGAATGCCGTCCGCGGTCGATCTGGGGTGATCTGAGTGCCATATAGACGGAATGTGGACCAAAGAGCAACAAAGGCGTCAGGCTGACTTTGAACGGCGGCGCTATCCGACCGATCTGAGAAGCCGTTTGGGTCCAACCTGGGTCCGAATCGCGGATGCGTTCTCTTGATGTTCTCCGGGTGTCGTGCTAAGTGACCGTCGCCGTTCAGGGGAGAGGTGCCGGAGCGGTCGAACGGGGCGGTCTCGAAAACCGTTGTCCTCCTCGCGGGGGACCGAGGGTTCGAATCCCTCCCTCTCCGCCATTCCCCTGTTTCCGACCGTCTCTCTTTGTCGCACAAAGCCAGGATTTCCAAGCTTTCCGGGGAAACCGCCGTCTCCCCTTGTCGCTTGCCGTATCTCCCGATCTCTGGCGGGATGGGGGACATGGATGGGGACGACGGGATGAGGCGGAGATGGCGCGGACAGGCAAGCTTTCCGGGGTGGCGGTGCAGCGGGCGATGGGGCCGAAGGTGCTGCATGACGGTGGCGGGCTGTACCTTCGCGTGACGGAAGGCGGGGCGAAGCGATGAGTCTTCCGCTATCGGGCAGCGGGCCGGCGGCACGACATGGGCTTGGGGAGCTACCCCGAAATCTCGCTCGCCGAGGCGCGCCAGCGGGCTTTTGAGCACAAAAGAGGGCGGCAACGGGGAACAACCCGCTCGCCGAGAAGGCCGCTCAGCGCGCCGCGCAGCGGCTTGCCGCCGCCGGGGGCGGCACCTTCCAGGAAGCCGCCGAAGCGTTCATCGCCAGTCATGAAGCCGCCTGGAAAAACGCGGTGCATCGCCAGCAATGGCGTTCGACGCTCGCAACCTACGTGTACCCGGTGCTGGGCAACCTGCCCGTCGCGGCGATCGATACCGGGCTTGTCGTGCAAGTGCTGTCCCTCATCTGGCAGACCAAGCCGGAAACTGCGAAGCGGGTGCACGGCCGGATCGAGGCGGTTCTCGATGCCGCCGCGGTGCGGGGCTGGCGCGACAGCCCGAACCCGGCACAGTGGAAAGGCAATCTCGCGCATATCCTGCCGCCGCGCGGCAAGGTGCGGAAGGTCAAACACCATGCCGCGCTGCCCTATGGCGAGGCGGCGGCGTTCCTCGCCGAACTGCGCACCCGCGAAGGCATGGCCGCGCGGGCGCTGGAATTTACCGTCCTGACCGCGGCCCTGACAGCGATCGCGACGCGGGGCGCCGGCGCGCAGCTCGACAACACACCCTACCCGCAATATGCGCCGCCCGCTGCTCGGGGTATTTCAGGCCGACGGCGTAGCAAGCCTTTATACAATGGGCGATCTGGCCGGGTTGACGGCCGGGAACGGCCGGCGGGAGATATCGCCTGTCGCAGCAACGGTACAAAAGGGCGTGACCCGCGCAGTCCAATTCGCTAACCTGAAGTGCTCCCTGATAGTGACCATTCGAGAGACATTGTGGCGCCCCGATTGAACGGGTCCGGCCCCGTATCGACTCAACCGACCTGCGAGACGACAGGCCCCACCGAACCCGAGAAACTGACCTGTCGTTTCGCGGCGCCCAGCGCGTCCGATTGGCGCTCCCTGAGGCGCCAGGTTGCCCCGGAGTGGCAATTTCTCGCAAGCGGCTGGGCCGCCGCGTGGGCCGAGAGCTATTTGCCTTACGACCATTGGCGATTGCCCCTTTGATATTTGACGGTGCGCAGCGCAACGGGTCTGCCGACAGGTGTGCTCCCGCTCGTCACATTGCGGTTCGGACCCTTGTCGTTCGCCGCCGGAGCGGGGCTTTTCCTGCCCTACCGCAGCCTGCCTCTTGCCGGCGACGGCGCGGCGATGGCGGCCACCTGCGCGGCCATGGCCGAGGCGTTGATCGATCGCCTACGCTCCCGATTGGGATTGCGCATGGGTCCTGTTTCGGCCCAGGACCCGATGTGCAACGCGCTCGTTGCGGCGTTGCGCCGATACGGCTGGGATGTGGGCACTCTCCCGGCGGGCCATGCCTTCGTCGTCGCCCTGCCTGACACAGTCCCAAAGTTTGAGCGGATCAACGCCGGCCTGGTTAGAAGAATCAATTATTACGAGCGCCGCCTGCATAGAGCCGGGAAACCGGACATCGTCCGGTATGGCGGAAGCGGCGGTTCTGATTGGGAACTGATCCTTTCCCGGGTCGCTGCGATCGAACAAAATTCCTGGGTAGCGAAGAACAATGGAACGATGCTTTTCGCTATCCCGACTGCCCGTCGGTTCTGGGACAAGGTGTTGTCAGATGAGTTTCTGTCATCCTGCGTTACCATTTGGCTCTTGTACCTGGATGGACGCCCGATCAGCTTCTCGTGCGGCCTGGATATCGGGAATGTCAAGTTTATTCTGGCCAATCTTTACGATGAAGCGTTCAAGACCTACAGGTGCGGCAACATCTTGACCCGACATGTGCTGACAGGTGCGATAGAAGGAGGACAACGCCGCGTCGATTGAGGAAAGGGGGATTCAGGCTGCAAGCAGCTCTGGCATGCCGAGCCTGCGCACGCCCTGACCGATGTCGTGGCCCTTCCGCCCCGTCCGACGAGCGCGATCGTCAAAGCGATGCTCCGCTGGCGCGCCGGATATGTCTTTTCGTGACAGACACGCGGCATTACCTTCGGCCGACGTCGTGCGATTGCAGCAGAAACACCCGGTCAGTCGCCTTCGCCGCGTCGGCGGAACCTCCCTCGACCGCTGCCGTTTGGCAGCGGTAAAAGCGCATCGCCCGGCGCACCGATCCGGTAAACCTGCAAATGGCAATCTCCCTCGCGGGCCGGCCATTGTCCACCCTGCCGCACCTCCTCCGTCTCAACCTCCGGTATCTTATCGGCTATGGTGTCGAATGGGGCACCGATCACTGGTATCGCATCGATACCCGCGCGCCGTTGCGGAGGCAGAAAACGGCCCCGCCGATGAGGACGCTCGGCGACAGGCGCGGCGCCCATCCCTATGAGGGCACGCCCTACGGGACCGTCAACCGCATCCTCGCCGATCTGCCCGCGGACGTCTCGGATTACGTTTTTGTCGACTACGGATCCGGAAAGGGGCGGGTGATCCTGATGGCGTCCCGGCGCCGCTTCCGGGAAGTCATCGGTGTCGAGTTCGTCGAGCCTCTGCACATTATTGCGCGGCGATCTGGATGAGAAGGCAGCGACAATCAGGATGAGAATCCGGTGTCGCGGCGCCGGCATGATTGCCGCAACCTGAGTGTCGCGCAAGGGGATCGTCCGGGTTCAGAG
>JBOHMF010000115.1:0-10947 GCA_050730055.1 Allostellaceae bacterium | reverse complement strand
AGATCCTACCGTCCAAATCCCGTTCTCCATGCCTGAGCGACAGACATGGGCATTGGCACAGCAGGCCGAGCAGTTACGACGGATCAACCTGAGATAGTTATGGAAACCGCCTCTAAGGACGGCGGTGGCGGGGCCGCGGAAGACGCAGAGCCCACACCCGGCGGTGATCGCTTCGAGGACCGGCGCGCCGGATTGGTAGCGCTGGAAGCCCGGCGCAAAGAGCAGCCAGGTCTTGACGCCGTTCGACCAGACGCGAAGCGGCCGCCATGTCGGATCGTCGCCGGAGAGGACATAGGGAAAATAGACGTTCCCGGCCGAGGCCGGCGTGCCCGGCGGGTCGGCGCCGATCTGCTGCCGATACGCGCTCCAGGCGGCAACCTGGTTGTCGGGATAGGTGAAGCCGGTCAGCGGCACGTAGCTCCAGCGGTCGGAAACCAGCTTGATGGAGTAGGTCCGCCGATCGGTGGTGACGAGGATGTTCGTCACGAGGCCGCTATCGTAAGGCCGGACCTGGACGTGGGTAATGCGGCCCGCGCCGGCGCCGGAGACTTGCGGCGTGATCGCCCAATCGGCCTTGTCGCCGACCGTGATGCCCTGGACGACTTCGCCCGGCTCAAGGGCGATGTCGCATTCGTGCTCGGGGGAACAGACGACGCTCGGCTGCGTCACGCCATAAGGCCAGCGCACGACGCCGTCCGGCCCTTTGCGCGGCATGATGTGCCGCAGACGCCAGCGGCGGGCAAGGGAGGCGGCATGGCGCTCGCGCACGTCGAGGCGCGGGTTGGGCGAGAGCGGGTTGATCGGCGGCGGCAGGCTATACGCCGGACCGGCGGGCACAGATGCCGTCTTGATGGCGGCCGGATCGAGCGCCGGCACGTGGACGGGCGGATCAGCAGCCAGAGCCGCGGTCGAGACGCCGGCCAACAGCGCGGTGGCGAGAAGGCAGCGCATCACGATTTCTGCATCCATGAGAATTGTCGGACATGGAAGCCGTTCGCGGTCATCGGCCATTGACCGAGCGTTTTCGGCGGAGTGAGCGAGAACGTGATCAGCATCTCGTAGTTGTGGCGGCCAAGCACGGTGCCGCCACGCGACGTCTCGACCTCGGTCCATTCGACCTTCCACTGATGCGGCCCGCTCGGGTCCGGAAAGGCCCGAACATTTTCGAGGCTGACGGCTTCGTAGCGGGCGCGCTCCCAGGGCACGTGGGACTTGAACCAGTCGTTGAGAGCGAGGACGGCCGGGCTGTCCTTGTCGGTCCATTGGTATATGGACTTGATATCGTTCTTGTTTACCGTCTGATCGACCGAGACGGTGCGGGCCCAGATCACCCACTGGCACACTTCGCTGTCGATGAGGACCGGATCGCCGGGAGCGGTGCGCAGCGCTTCGCCGAGCGGCGTCTCCTCGCCGGCATGATCCATCGCGAAGACGTAAGGGACGATCTTGCTCTCCGAGCCGATGTAGACGGTGCCGCCGGCGAGCAGCAGCGTCACCGGCAAAAGCCCGAAGAAGGCGCCGCGCCAGAAGCGCGCCTGCCGCTCGTAGCCGCCGTAGAGGGAGTTGACGAGCCGCCGGTTCGCCTCTGCGACGGGCGATAGCTGCTCGCCCGGCGGCAGCCGGTCGTCAGGGAGCCACTTCATCGAAATCCCCGCGTTCGCGCTCGGCTTGCTGCTGGGCAGCGACCCGCTCGCGGGCGATCCGTTTGCGGTGGCTATAGCGGAGAGCCGGCAGGATGTACCGGAAAAAGGCGTACAGCCCCCCCAGCATGAGGCCGACGATAGCGCCCGGAATGGCGAGCACGATGAAGCCGATGACGTACAAAGTGAGTGGCATCAAGGATTTCCTTGAGGTGGCTGGTTTGCCTCATTGAGACGCCGGCGATTGTTGATGGTTTGGGCCACGCGCGCGGTTGCCATGCCACCCGCCCGGTAGCGGCCGCCAAGCCGGTTGCCGATCTCGCTGGCAGCAGCGCTGGCGAGGGCGCGGCCCGCGGCGCCGCCGACCACCCCGAGGCGGGCGGCGCGACTCTCTGGCGCCGACCCGTCGTCGGCGCGGCTCTTGAGCTCCTGCGCGCCGTAGCGGCCAGCCGCCACCGCAGCGGCACCGAGACCGCCAACGGCGAGCACGGGAGCGGCAGCCAGCGCAGCCGCGCCGACCGTCTCGCGGAACAGTCGCGCTTCCGCGCCCCAAGACCCGGGCGATCCGAGCGCAACGCTCTGCACCCGGTCGGGCACGCGCTTGCTGATGATCGACAGGACGATGGTCGATCCCAGCATGACGAAAATCTGCTGGAACTTCATCGAGCCGACCTGCGCCGACCAGCTCTGAAGGAAGCTCGACCCGGCGCCGACCAGGAGGGACAGCGCCAGCAATTTGAAGCCGATCGCGACCGCATGGCGGATGCAGCTGATCGCGATGTCGCGCGAGAAGCGCAGCGCGCCGAAGGCGACAAAGAGGGCCGCCATGCCGGTGATGAACCACGCCTCGGCGAGCACCTCGATCAGGAGCGCGGCGATAAACACGAAACCGAGCAGGATGAGGACGGCGCAGAGAATGAGTCCGGTGGAGTTGACGGGATGCAAGAGGCTGAGCTGGCCAGTGACGGTGGAGGCGAGGTTGACGCCCTGTTCGAAGATCGCCGAGGGGGTCGTGTAGGCCGAGCCGGCCTGCCCGGCGAGCCACTGAAAGCCCGAGACGATATCGGTCATCCAGGTCGTGGCGTTGGTCATGACGAATTGCCAGAACGTCACGGCGAGGACCTGGCGGATGATCCACGAGTGCCAGTCGCCATAAGTTTCCGGCCGCATGACGATGCCAAAAGCCGAGTAGCCGGCCTCGATCACCCAGAGCAGCCAGAAGAGGCCCTGCGCTGCTGTCAGAAAGGCGCCGGTCCAGCCTTGCGACAGGGATTGGAAATGCTGAACGATCTGGTCGAGCGAGCCGTTGGTGAGCGTGCCCATGGTGCCTGTGCCTGTCGCGGGACTACTGACGGTGAGACTGCCGGTCGGATCGGAGACCGTGACTGAGCCGGTGCCGCTGTTGCTGGCGAAATACGATTGCAAGCCGCTCGGTGTATCGAGCGCGGCATAGTCGGCCGGATTGGTCGAGAGATTGTAGCCGCTGGCGGGGAGCTGCCCGCTGTTGACAGCGTTGCTGACGCCGCTGTCGCAGCCTGGACACGTCCAATCGGACAGACCGTGCGAGTTGACGTCGGCGGCGAACACAGCAAACTGAGACGATACAGGACAGGAGGCCGCGGTCGGGCATTGTTGGAGCGAGACGCCGGCCTGGGGGGCGTATTGAGCCCAAGTTCCGTTCGTGAAGCCGAAGCAACCGCTCGCGGTCATGCCAGGGGTCGGGTTGTGGTTGTTGACACACCCGGAACTCTCGAATTGAGCGACCAGCGCCGCGGCGTTCTGCGTTCCGGCCGCTCGGGCCTGCCATGAAGCGGCGATAGCGAGGCACAGGGCGGCGAGGAAAACGAAGGACTTCGTCATCGCCCGAGGCGCCCCTGCATACAGCGGAGGGTTTTCTCGGTCGGGTTTCCGCATTGGTTGCAGGTTTTCTCGCGCAGCCGCTCGGCCCAGATGGGGTGCCAGCAGTCGGCGTAGACCGCTTGCACCTTGGTATCCCATCCCCAGAGCTTTTGGGCGGCGCACTTCGCCCATGCCGGCCAGAGACCGGCTCGCTCGCCGATCTGCTTGACACAGCGGTACTCAATTGAGCGCAGCGGCTGATCCTGGGCCTGCGCGGGAGCCGCCGCCGCGCCGACGGCAAGGCCGAGGACGGCAGCGCAGAGGAGGGTGCGCCTCACGGCTGACTCACCGAGAAGGACTGCCCCGTCGTCGGCAGCGGCGTAAATTGCAACATCCGCTGCCAAGCCGCGTCCTCGACCGCTTCCTTCTCGGCGCGGATGGCGTTTGTCGTCTGCTGCGTCTGGGAGGCCGCGGTCATGGTGACGTCCATCTCGTGCAGTTCCTTGGCCTCGGCCATCGCCAGCTCATGCGCGATTTGCAGCGCCTGCAGGCGGCCGGCCGGGTTCTGGTTCTGCAAGGCGGTCAGGACGGAGAGATCGCTGGCTTGTTGCGTGCTCTGAAGCTGGAGGACCTGGCCGAGGTTCTGATAGGCATTCCCGACCGTGTTGTTCCAGGTGGTGAGCTGCTGCGGCCAGTTGGCGGCGAAGGCGGCAAGCTGCGGCGTGTAGCCGGCCGGATTGTTCAGGTTGCCGATCGTGGTCCCGATGCTCCCGGTCAGGAGCGAGGCCTGATTTGTCAGGTTGCGCACCCGGTTCACATCGCTTTCCGCCATCGTCCAGACTTCGTTGGGCAGATTGAGAGTGTTGGTGACGAGGTTGATATACGAGTTTATTTCGTATTGTAGCTGCTGAAGCTGGGCCTCGTATTGCGCGACTTGTTTTGCCCACTGGAGAAGCTGGGTCGCGACCGTCGAGCAGTTGACGCACGTCACAGCCATTTGCGCTCGCGAAGGGTGCGGCGCGGCAGTCGCCACCGCGACCGCCGCCGCACCCGCGAGCAGGCTATTCCGCAGCGAGACGGAGATCCGGGGCATGTCTTCCGGTCCTTTCGTTGAGCCAGTGATAGCGCCAGTCATCGCCGTAGAGGCGCTCCAGCTCGGCGATGCGCGCCAAATCCTTCGGATCCGAGACCCCTGCAAAGGCGAGCGCCTTTGGCCCGAGCACCGTCTTGACCACGGCGCAGCCCTCGGGCGCGGTGATGTAGAGTTCCGATTTCGGGGTCAGGTTCTCGATGATCGAGACCTGATTGTCGTTGAGGCCGAACGCGCGATAGAGGTCGAGCGGCCCCGGATATTGCTCGGTGCCCGTCGTCCAGGCTTCGGGATTGGCAAGATAGATCTTGGTCGGACAATTCTCGATCAGAACATCGAGCAGCCCGGAGCGCGCGACATCGCTCAATGATTGCGTCGCGAGGACCACGCCGCAGCAGAGCTTGCGAAACTCCTTCAGCGCCTGGAAGATCTTGTCGCTGGTCAGCGCGTTGCCGAGCGCGAGCCACGCCTCGTCGATGAACAGGAATGCCGGCTGCCCTTTCAACTGACGCCGGAACTTGCGGAAGATGTGCAGGATGAACGGGACGGAGACCTGGTCCTTGAGGGCCATCAGGTCGCCGATCTCGTGTACGACGAGGCGCGCCGCGGCGATCCCTTCGCACGTCGCGTTGAACAGGCGGCCCATTGCCTCGGTGTAGAAGCGCAGCGCCTCGCGGACCGTCACGTCCTGTACGGCGGCGCAAAAGATGGTCAGGCTCCTGTCCGGGCTGTCGCGCATCAGCACGAGCGCCTTGTGGACGGCGTCGCGCTCGCCCGGCATCGGCTCGCGGCGCATTTGCAGCGCAAAGCAGGTCGCGAGCCAATCTTCCGCCTCGGCGAGATCAGCCTCGGTATCGAGATCGGCGAGCGGGCATATGGCGGGCGAATTGTCGGCTGCGAGATCGTAATGCAGCCCGCCGCACGCCTTCGCCACGGTCTGCAAGGAGCGGCCCTTGTCGAGGGCCATGATTGTGGCGTCCCGGTAGCGCCGGGCTTGCAGGACCAGGAAGGCGAGCATCGTCGACTTGCCGGACCCGGTCGGCCCCAACAGCAAGACATGGGGGACGTCATGGCTGGAGAGGTAGCCGAAGAATGGCGTCGCGCCGATTGTCTCGCCGACGAACAGCGGCGGCGAGCCCGGCGGATAGAGCGGGTTCGGATGCGTCTCGCCGCCCGTCCACGCCGAGGACAGCGGCATCAGGTGCGCGAGATTGTCGGTGTTGTCGATCGGCCGCCGGATATTGTAGGCGACGTGCGCGGGCAGGCTGCCGAGCCAGGCGTCGGTCGTGTTGAGCGTGTCGATCTCGGCCGCGAAGCCGTGCTTTTCCTGGATTGCCCGCACGACCGCGCGGGCGCGCTCCATCAAGACCTCGGCGTTCTCGTGCATCAGCACGACGGACCAGGTCATATGGCCGTATCGCGTCCTGCCGGTCTGCGCGTTCTTCAGGGCGGAGGCGGCGTCGCGCGCCATCGTGGCGGCGTGCTCGTTGACCTTCTCCGAACGCATGGCCGGGCCGATGAAGCCGCGGATCATCTGCGACCAGGCCTTGCGGTAGCCGTCGATCGCCTTGCCGGCTTCCCAGGTGTCGAGTGCGATAAAGCGGAGCGTATAGCGGTAGGAGATGGCGAGGGCGTCGAGGCTGCCGAGCATCTGCGGCAGGCTCTCGTCGGGAAAGCCCTTGATGCGCACGGTGGCGATGAGCTGGTTACCGTGGCGCGGCGTCGTGCCGTGCTCGAATTCGAAGATGCCGAGCACGCTGTCGAGGAAGGCGCCGGGCCGCAGCCGCAGCGCAAGCTGACGACCCGTGAGGCAATGATTGATGAAATTCACAAGCTCGTCGCTCTTGGCGCCGTCCGGCAGCGTGAACGCGCCCATGCGGCGCAGCGTCAACGCGGAGGACAGCGCATCCTCGATCGTCAAAAGGTCGCGCTGAAAGCGCTCCAGGACGCGATCGGCAAAGCTCTCGCGCAGTTGGCCCGATTCGGCATAGAGCAGTTCGGCAAGGCGGCTGTAGCGGCGCCGCGGCGGCGTGTACATGACCAGGATGGCCAGCTCGGTCTCGAAGTGCGCGCCGGGTTCCTCAAACTGCCCGCGCCTCTCGTCATCGACCATTCGGCTGATCGGGTCCGGGAAATGCGAGGCTTCGGGCGGCGGATAGAAGCCGGTCTCAAAGCGCGAGGCGATCGGCCAGATGGCCCAGCCGCCGCCCATCCGGGACAGGGCGGCGTTGACGCGCTCGGCGTGAGCGTTCAACTCCTGATCAGTCGCGCGGGCGGCGTCGATGCCGCGATAAAACCAACCGGCAAGGTAGGAGCCGCATTTTGTCAGAATGACGCCGCCCGCAATAACGGTTCCGTAGTTGAGCTTGTCGGCGAGCCCCGAGGCCCATTTTCCGAACGGCATCAGCGCACCCGCCGCGACTGGCCCGTGTAATGGGCACGGAAGCTGAGATAGCGCAGCCCAACGTCGAAGAACTGCTCGTCCTTGGTGGCGCAGTAGCGGAGCACCGCGATCAGCACCGCCCAGAGGCCGCCATCGATCGCATAGCTCGGGATGTTTCCGGACAGGAACGCGAGGCCGCCGCACAGGAAGCTGACCAGGATGGCCGGCTTCCTTTCCGCCCCGAGAACGAGTTGGCGATTGTGCAGGGAGGGGAAAAACTGGCGGCGGCGCAGGCCCACGGTGCGCCCCTATGCGATGATCCGGCGCGCCAGCCCGCGCAACCGGCGAAGCGCGGCGGCCAGGATCTCGACCGAGACTGCGAAAATCAGCGCGGCCGGCAACAGATAAGCGGCCACGGGGCAGCCGCCATCGACCAGGGCGCCGTTGATGCCCAGCGTCTGCCACAGGCCGCCGGCGACACCGCCGACGCCGGCGGCGACGGAGAGCACCATGACAAAGCGGACGAGACCGGCCCCGAGATGATGCAGGCTTTCGGAAAAGACCCAGATGATCGCGGCGATAAAGAGGGCGACCCCGCCGATCAGCAGCATGTCGCTGCCGCTGAACCAGGAGCCCAAAGTCTGAAGCGGCGTGTCCCAGGGCGCGGCGCCCCCGGCCCCACCACCGACACCGGCGGCCAAGGCGGCAGCAGGTGCGGCCAAAACGACGGCGGGAGCAAGCGCCGCACTCGACAGGATTTCCCTGAGGATCTTCATGATGTCTCCAATGCCTGGAACTGGTACTCGCCATCTTTGACCCCGGTGACGGCGACGATTTCCTGAATCCGGCGGCCGGGACTACCGGTGGTCCTGGTGATGTGGACAATCACATTGATCGCCGAGGCGACCAGCTTGGAGAGCGGGTTCTGCGTGCGTTCGAGCAGCAGCAGCTCGAGACGCCCCAAACCGTCGCGGGCATCGTCGGCATGGATCGTGCTCAGCCCGCCCGGATGGCCGCTGTGCCAAGCCTTCAACAGGTCCAGACACTCCCCGCCCCGCGTTTCTCCGACCAGGATGCGATCCGGGCGCAGCCGCATCGCCGCGCGCACCAGGCGCTGCATGTCGACGGTGTCGGACGTGTGCAGCAGTACCGCGTTCGGCTGAGCACATTGCAGCTCGGCGAGGTCTTCGATGATGACCAGGCGATGATCGGGTGCGACCCGGACGATGTGATCGATCAGCGCATTGAGCAGAGTGGTCTTCCCCGAGGCAGTGCCGCCGGTGACAAGGATGTTCCGCCGCTCGGCAATCGCAGCCTCGATCGCGCGCCGCTGTGCTGCCGTCATGATGCCGGCCGCCTCATACTGCGCCAGCGTGAAAAGCGCCGAAGCTTTCCGCCGGATGCTGAAGACCGGCGCCGGGACAACCGGCGGGATCAACGCCTCGAAGCGCGAGCCGTCGAGCGGCAGTTCGCATTCGAGGATCGGGGTTTCGCGGGTAACGGTTGTGCGGAAGACACTCGCGATAGTCCCGATGAAGGACTCCGCCGTCTCGCTCCGCATCGAGCCGACCGGCTGCATCGGCTGACCGAGACGATCAACCCACACTCGGCCGTCCGGATTGAGCGAGATCTCGACAACGTCGGGCTCGTCGAGCAGGCCACAGAACTCGCCGAGCTGACGCCGCATCGCCTCAGACAGGCGGCGGGCCTGCTCCTCACGGGTCGTCAGTTTGACGGGCTCGACCATTGCAGCTCCCCCGGTCAAGACCATTTTAACTCACGATATGATGTAGAATACACCGCAAGATTGAAAACTGTCAAGGAGTTTTCAATCGAATTTTATCTATCGTGGCGCGACCAGCGCGGCTCGTAGACGATGCGAAGATTGAGACCAACCGCATCAGCGAAGCGGATCATGGTCGGGAGGTTGACAGTGTGTGCGCCGCGTTCCACGCGCGAGAGGTGCTGCTGACTACAGCCGAGATGCTCGGCGAGCTGAGTCTGGGACAGCCCCGCCTGTTTGCGCGCGATCCGAAGGGCGCGGCCGAATTCCAGCCGCAGGCTTTGCGCTATGTCTGCGGCACGCCGGCGCGCGCTGTCGTCCACTCGTCAATATCCACAAGCGAAAATTCATCTGCGCTTATCCCGTTTCTGGTGAGGTGTCACGCCGCGCGCGCCGCGGTCTTAACCCATGGAAAGTCAAGGCCCTGGAGAAGGGGCGGAGGCGGGCGAGATGACGGGTGGCGCGAATCGCGACGGCCCCCAGCCAGCCATGCGAGGCCGAAGCTTTGCGCCCGTGAATTTGTGGACGATCGGCTTCGCCGAACGCCTGCGCTTCGCACGCTTACCGTGCAAGCACGGAAGGTATGCAAATGCTCGGCTTCGCCCACAACTCCACCGGCGCCAGCCGCCACAAAGAGCAATTATATGGTTTCAAGACAGAAAAGCCCCGGCAGGGAGCCGGAATGAGCAGGATGAAAATTACCGGCGGGGCGGGGTAAGTCCAGGTGGTTGGGCTTTAACCTCTTTCCTAACCGATTACAAAGATCTTGGTTGTTGCCGGGGCCTGTGAAGTTGTGGGCGAAGCCGAGCATTTCCCCGCTTTGCGCAGCGAAGCGGGGGAAGCGCAGCCGGTCGGCGAAGCCGATCGTCCACAAATCCATAGGCCGTTGCCGCTTCGCCGCTCACAAATCGAGCGCCCAGTTCTCGCCGATAAGATCGTGTCCGAAGCTGTGGTGCGGCTCCGTCGCAATCAGGCGGAAACCTTGTGCCTGATAGATGCGTCGCGCCACCAACAGCACGCTGTTGGTCCACAGTGTAATGCGCCGGAACTGCCGCTCGCGCGCAAAACGGATGCATTCGGCGACAAGCCGGCTGCCGATGCCGAGGCCGCGCGCCTTGGGTTCGACCAGCAGCAGGCGCAGCTTTGCGGCCTCCTCCGTTTCGGCGATGAGAAACACCGAACCCACATTCTCTCCGTCCTTCTCGGCGATCCAGCAGCGCTCGCGCTTTGGATCGAAGCGCCGCAAGAAATGGCCGGCGATCTCGGCGACGAGCGCCTCGAAGCTCTCGTCCCAGCCGTATTCGCGAGCGTAGAGCGCGCCGTGGCGCTCGATCACCCAGCCGATGTCGCCCGGCTGATGCGGTCTGAGAAGAAAGGGCGCCCTGTGCTCGGGTGCGGCGCCCAGAAGCCGTTCAATCGCACGCATCGCCTCGAGCAGGCGCCGCTGCTCGGCTGGCGATAGCGGTTCGAGCATGGCCCCGATCTCGGCGCGCGAGCGCGCATCCAGCGGCGCAAAAGCCTGATGCCCGGCTTCGCTCAGGCGCAGCAGACTCTGCCGGCCGTCGGCGGCGGACGGCTCCTTGACGATCAGCCCTTGCTCGACAAAGCTGCGCAGGATGCGGCTCAGATAGCCGGGATCGAGGCCGAGCTCGGCGGCGAGCTCGCGAGCGGTCGGCGCCTCGCGATGGGCCAGTTCGTAGAGAACGCGCGCCTGGGCCAGCGAGAAGCGGCTGGCCAGCAGCCCCTCATGGAGCACGCCGATGCGCTTGGTGAAAAAGCGGTTGAAGCGGCGGACAGCTTCGACACGCTGCGCGAAACCGATCTCGGCCATGGGCGAACCCCTCGGCGGTTGCGGATCGAGGTCGCAGCTTTTGACCAATTAGTTGACTGAGTCAATTTATTCATTGACTCTGCAATCGCTTTTTCCTGCTCACCAAAACGGCCCATACCCAACAGTGACACTGGTGGGTCTAGGCCTACACGCCGCGCGACCGCGGCGCGACCGGCTGACCCTCCCGTTGTGCATCCTACTCTCTCTCTGATTCGCCCATTGTTTCAGACGGATATTGACCGCGTCCAGGCCGAGCGGTGCCCCCAATTTTGCCGAGCGCAAGGGGCGCGCGACGCGCGCGACTCATAGGATCCGCTCGACAAAATCGGCACCCCCGCTCGCGAGTCGCCCTGCGGGCGAGCCTGGACCCGGCCGCCGCGC
>JBOHMF010000114.1:0-10990 GCA_050730055.1 Allostellaceae bacterium | reverse complement strand
TGGTGTCGCAGCGCAATTCGAGGCGCCCGATGGAGAGCGCCGTCAGGTCGAGCGCATCGCTGTCGGAGGCCGGCCGCACCCCCTCGGCGATCCGTTCGAGACGCCGCAACAGGATCGGCAGGCGGCGGGATTTGTCAATGAAATCGACAGCGCCACCCTCGAGCGCCGCCTCTTCATAAATGTCGTCGGACAGGGCGGTCAGAAAAATCACCGGCAGGGCGATACCGGTGCGGCGCATGCGGCGCAGCACCTCGATCCCGGTCAGCTCCGGCATGCGCCAATCGAGCAGCATGACATCGGCGCCGCCGCCGGTTTCGAGATAGGCCAGGACTTCGCGGCCATTGCCAAAGCTGGTGACTTCGTAGCCCTCGTCAATCAGATTGAGACCAAGGGATTCGCGGAAGAGATCGTCGTCATCAACAAGAAGGAGGTGCGGCACGGTCACTCCTGAACCACGGGGCTAGCTGCCGCGGGCGGCAACGATCGCGCGCAGGCAGTCCTGGCGCTTCTGGGTATCGTCAACATCGCCCTTGAACGCGTAGTGTAAAGTCCGCATCTGTCCGCTTCGCAGGTCAAGATAAAAGAACAGATCGAGCTCGCAGTTCGGGGTTTTATAGCGCCATATCGTGGCCGGTGGTTGCTCGATTTTTTTTGTCGCACCGCCAAACAGCTGGGCCGCCCTGTGCTCATCGATCCCGATCAGCGCGCCGCTCCGGGGCGGAGCGGCGAGAGGCGCCGGGGGCGTGGTGGCACCGGCCGCTGGCGGACCCGGTTGCAGCGCCGGAGATGGCGGGGCCGCAACCGCCGACGGACCGGATTGCGAGGGCTTGGTGACCGCTGGCGAGCCGGGTTCCGGCGGGGGCGTCGGCTTGTGCGCCGGACGGGGAATGATGCGGCGATACGGCGGCCGCACCATCCGCTGCGGCATCTCCTCCCGCGGTGCCTGGATTGGCGGAAGAGGCGGGGGCGGCTGCGTGGGCGCAACCATGCAAGCAGCGAGCAGGCTCGTCGCCACCAGGCTCGCCAGAACGGGAGACCATGGTCTGCGGGACCAGGAAGGCTTTGTCATCGGTCGCGGCCCGGTACGCGAAAGGGCATCGTCATGGCTGCGCGCCAGCGCCGTCACGATCCGCGTCGCGTCAGCCGCTCGATCCCGCCGATGTCGCCGTCGCGGTATATCGCGATCAGCGCGCGCTCGCCGAGGAGAACATAGGTCTGATCGCCCTGGCCGCAGGCGAGCTTCGCCACCCGGTAGCGCGGCCGCGGCAGCAGCCGCGACAAGCGGTCCTGCAAGCTCGGCTGCCGCGGGATCAAGGCGATCAGCGCAGCCCGGTTCTCGGTCGTATAGCGGAAGCGGAAAATACCGTCGCAGGTCGCGCTGCCAAAAGCTTGCGGCGGACCGTGCGGCGGGTTTTGCACAACCGTGCCCGGGCGAAAGGTGATGCTGGCCTCTTCCGGACCCGCCCAGGTGCCGAGAAACGGGTTTGCAGCCCGCGGCGGCGCCGGCGGCGGCAGCGCGCACGCCAGCGGCAACATCGCCGCAAAGAGGCTTGCCGCGAGCCTCACCCGTCGCCGCCGGCGGGGGACACTCGACCGCTCGCTTCGCCACTCCGCCACGTCGAAAACTTTCGCAATGTTCACGTATCGGGCGATCCCATGTAAACATGAAGCAGCTTTCATCCCTGTTCAATCGAATAATAGTTAAAAGACCAATACCACAAACCGCGCACCGCCATCGCGCCGTCGCAGCGGCAAAGCGATCGCCTCATGGGCGGGTTGGTGCTAAAGGAGCCTTTGGCTGCGGAGAGAATGCGCAGCATTGACGAGAGAAGGGGATGGCGTTTCTCGCTGCCGAGCCTCCCGCTGCCGCCTCGGTTCTCGGGCGATCGGCGCCCGCCGCCGGGGCCTTGAGGATCGGTCAGAACCTGCTCGATCTTCTCGAAAAATCGGCGATCGCCGAGTACCGGGAGGGGCGCGTCACGGTCCGCCGGCGCCGGCCGGCCGGCTGTTTTGTCTACGGACCCTACTGGCAGATCCCGGCCGGACACTATCGGCTGCGCTTTTGCTGCGCGGCGCGCCGGCCGCTGCTGGCGGGCGAGCCGGCGCTCGGTGTCGAGATCCTGGCGCTCGGCCGCTTTCAGCGGGCGTGGCAGGATTTCACGGCAGGCGAACTGGAAGGTGGGCGCGCAGCGCTGGCGTTTGCCGTGCCGCCGGAACTCGGCCCGGAGGGCGGCAGCGAGGTGCGGTTCGAGTTCCGCTTTTTTCATTTCGGCAACGCCGATCTCGCACTCGCTGCCGTGATGCTCGACGAGGCGCAGGGCGGCGACCGGCCGCCGCGGCGATGGCGGCTGTTCGGGCGTCTGCGAGGCCGCGCGATCGGCCTGCGTCAGAGCGAACGCGCGCACCTGCGCCGGTGGCGGCGGCCGGGTGTCATGCTTGCCGTCGGACGGCCCTATCTGCCCCTGCCGGCAGGGTCCTACCGGTTGCGCTTTTGCGCCTCCGCGGCGCGGATGCGGGCGCCCGCAGACCCGGTGCTCGGCGTCGCGGTCGTGGCCCGCAGCCGATGGCGCGGCCGGCCGGGGCGGGGCTGGGGAAGGCTGTCAAGGGGTCGAGTCGCGTCCGAGTTGCCGCAGGCGTGGCGCGAATTCACCGCGGCCGATCTGGCGGGGGGCACGGCGGAGGTCACCTTTGCGGTGCCGCCCGAACTCGGCCTCGAAGCGGGCGAGGAGATGCCGTTCGATTTCCGCTTTGTCCATTTTGGCAACGCCGATCTGACGATCGGCGCGGTCGAGCTGAGCCGGCTCGACGCGGCGGAGAGCCCGTGCGATACCCCAAGTGAGACCTCCCGCGAACGGTGTTTCCCCGGCCGCCTGGCGCAAGCGTTGCACGGCCGGGCCAACGCCGTGCCGGCGCCGCGCCGGACTGTCGTGGTCGTCGGCAATTGCCAGGCGCAGACCGTCTATGAGGCGCTCTTTCGCGCCGGCACTCTCAACACCCGCATCGACGCCAAATATCACTTTGTCGAATTGCAGAAGAACCTGCACGAACAGGGCCGGCGCGAGTTGGCCGCGTGCGACGTGCTGCTGGTCCAGGAGATCGGCGATTGGGAGCGCTACCCGCTGCGCGAGGCGATCCCCGCGGGGGTGCCGATCATCCGGTTTCCGCTCCTGCATTTCGCCTCGTTGTGGCCGTTTGATCACTATAACGGGCCGGGCGACCGCGAGGCCCACGAGCGCGAATGGCCAAACCTGACTTTTGCCTATCTCGACGGTCTCCTCGGCCGGTTGCGCCGCGAAATTCCCGATCCGGAGCAGCGCTTTCAAGCCTACCGCACCCTCGCCGTCGCCGATGTCGTCAATTACGTGCGGCTGCACGATTTCGAGCGGCGCCGCCTCCTTGCGATGGACCGGACATACGGGTTCGCGATCGGCCGCCACATCCTGGACAATTTCCGGCGCCGCCCGGTGTTCTACACGACCAATCACCCGAGCGGCCGGGTCCTGTCCTTGTTGATGCGGCATCTGACAACGCAACTCAGCATCGACGCGCCATACCGGCCCCGCCCCAGCCTCTATGGGCTCGGCCGGTTGCAGGTCCCGGTGCATCCCAAAATCGCAGGCGCGCTTGGCGTCCGCTGGGCGCATGAGCGGACGCGCTATCCCCATGCCGGCCGGATGATCACCTGGGAGGAATACATCCGCGACTACATCCGTCATTACGGCTGAGCCCGCCGCGTGCCGTCCCCGATTTATGCCGGCGCCGAGCGGGCCATTGTCCGCCTCGCTTCGGGTGAATACGTCTGCGTCGATACCCGTTCGATCGACGCCATCGACTACCTGCTGGGCTGGCCGATGGAAATGGATTTCCTGCCGGCATTCCGGAGATTTTTGCGACCCGGATCGGTGGTGCTCGACATCGGGGCGAATTTCGGCCTCTACACCGCCGCCGCGGCGAGCTTTGTCAAGGATTGCGGGCGGCTTTATGCATTCGAGGCCAATCCCCACACCTTCGCCGTTCTGCGCCGCACGCTCTATGCCAACCGGCTCTCGCACAATCCGAACATTGTCGCTGTCAATGCCCTCGTGGGTGAGGTCAGCGGTCGCGGGACGCTGTACTATTCGCCCGAGGCGCTGGGCGGCGCCAGCGCGACCGACATCGGGCAGTGGGGCGCCGAGGGGCGCTCGGTCGAGGTCGAGAGGATTGCGATCGACGACTTTCTGCCGCCGGATCTCCCGGTCGATCTTGTCAAGATTGATGTCGAGGGTCACGAACCCTATGTGCTGCGCGGCATGCGGCGGACGATCCGGCGCTCGCCAAGAATCCGCATCTTTCTCGAATTCTTTGACGGTTTTCTTGCGCACACAACCGGCGCCGACCGGTTTGTCGCCGAGATCGCAGAATCGGGCCTCCACCTGTGCGAGATCGTGCCGGGCGCGCGGATCGCCCGGCTGCCGCCCGGACAGCCCGTGCGCGGCGCGCATTTCTGCTTTCTGACACGCACGCCCGAGGAGGACATCGCCCATGCCCGTCGCCAGAGCCGGCGGCTTCTGGTGCGGTTCGCCACGGGGTTGCGCCGCGCCGGTGCGCGCTGGGATCGCCGGCGCCACGCGCTTTATCGGCTGTAATCCCGGCGCCTGAACCCGCGGCCGGCGCTACGCCACAACCTCCAGCGCGCCGGCGCGCCATAACTGCCGGGCGCGGCCGCGCTGGATCTTGCCGCTTGTCGTCTGCGGCAGGGTGCCGGGGCGAATGAGGACGATGCGATAGGGGGCGAGATCGTGCTCGCGGGTGACTGCCTCGCGGATCGTTGCGGCAACCTCGCGCGAATCGAGCCGGTGGCGGAAGGCGCGTTCGACCTCCTGGACGATGACCAGCCGTTCCGCGCCGTTCTCGTCACTGACGCCAAACGCGGCGCCGCCGTGCCGGCGCAGGGCCGGATGACAGGTCTCGACGGTATGCTCGATGTCCTGCGGGTAGTGGTTGACGCCGCGGATGATGATCAGATCCTTGATCCGGCCGGTGATGAACAGTTCGCCCGCGGTGTCGAGAAAGCCGAGATCGCCGGTTCTGAGCCAGTCGGAAGCCTCCTCGCCGGCGATCCGCCCGGCAAAGGCGGCGTGTGTCGCTTGCGGGTTGCGCCAGTAGCCCTGCGCGACATGGGGTCCGCGGACCCAGACCTCGCCGATCGCGCCGGCCGCGAGGCGGCGGCCGCTGGGCGGATCGACAATGGCCAGCCCCTCGCCGGCCAGCCGGCGGCCAACGCCGACCAGAACCTGCGCATCCTCCTCCTGCCGCGGCGGTGCGAGGCGGTGCTGTTGTAGCGCCTCCCGACTGACGGGCCGCAGGAGCGGACCCGCTCCCCGTCGGCCGCCGGAGATCAGCAAGGTCGCTTCCGCCATGCCATAGGCCGGATAGAAGGTCGTCGCGGCAAAGCCGTGCGGAGCAAAGGTTGCGGCAAAGCGCGCGAGCGTGTCGGCGCGCACCGGCTCGGCGCCGTTGAAGGCGAGCCGCCAGTTTGACAGATCGACCCCTGCCATGTCCCCGGCGCGATAGCGCTCGACGCAATGATCAAAGGCGAAATTGGGTCCGCCCGCGACCTCGGCGCGGAATTCACCGATCGCGCGCAGCCAGGCGAGCGGTCGTTGCAAAAACGCGACCGGCGCCATCAGCACGCACAAGGCGCCGATATGAAGCGCCTGCAGCGCATTCACGATGAGGCCCATGTCGTGATAGAGCGGGACCCAACTGGCATAGGTCGAGCGCTCCGTGTTGCCAAAGGCGAGACGGATCATCTCCGCATTGACGATCAGATTGCCGTGGCCGACCATGACCCCCTTGGGCGCCGCGGTCGAACCCGAGGTGTATTGCAGGAAGGCAATATCGCTCGGTCGCGGCCGGGCCGGAGGTTCGCCTTTGTCCCCCGCCGCAGCCGGGATCTCCTCGGGAAAGACCCACTCGCGGCCGGGGTCGGCAAAGCGTTCGCGCAGATCCGGCCGGCCCGCGTCGAGCAATCCTCGCGTGGTCATCAGAAAGCGCGGCGCGCAGTTGGCGAGGATCGCGCGGCTCGCGTCGCGCCGGCTGTCGCGCCGCGGGATCATCATCGGCACGGCGACGATGCCGGCGTAAAGGCAGCCGAAAAAGGCGATGAGAAAATCGAGTCCGGGTAGAAACAACAGGGCGGCGCGCTCGCCGGGCCGTCCGCGTGCGGCGAGATGCCGCGCCACCGCCAGCGCGCGGGCGTGCAGTCCGGCAAAAGTCAGTTCCGCCCGTCCGCCGCCACGGTCGGGAAGAAAGACATAAGCGCGCTTGCCACCCTGTTCGGCCGCCCGCCGGCAGAGCACATCGACAATGGTATCGCAGCCCGTCGTCTTGGCCTCGTGCTTATGACTGTCCGGCCGGCACTGCCAGATGGTGGGCGAGAGCGGCAACGGTCGGATAGTCCACAATCACTTCCGGAGCCAGTTCGCGCCCAAGCCACTCCTCAAGGGCGACGAGAAAATGGACCGCACTGGCCGAATCGATGCCCAGCCGGGCAAATTCCGCCTGCGGATCGATCTCCCCCTCGGGCAGATCGAGGGTTCGCGCCAGATGGTCAAGGCACCATGCGCGGATGGCCGCTTCATTTGGCAACTGGCTCACGGGACTCCGGTTCCAAGCCCTTGTGCGGCGGGCGAAACTAGGATCGCCAGACGCTCGGGTCAAGCACGCGGCAGCGCGCAAGGCCCGAAATTTGGCCCTTGGCGGGGACGGCGGAACGGCTATGCCGCGTTATAACGGAGCACCCGAAGCGGCGATCACGGGAGACGGTTTATGCGCGTTGCGATCGTGAAACAGGGCTTCTGGCGGGCAGTCGCGGTGGCCGCGGTTTTTGCGGCGGCTCTTGCCACCGCCGCGCCGACGGCCCAGGCGCACTGGTGGGTGCATCGGCCCTTTGTCCGACCCTGGCACCACGTCACCTATCATCGCTGGCATCCCTGGGGTCCGCGTTTCTACCGGCCCTGGTGGCGCCCGGTTTTCTTTCACCCGTTCTTTGGGCCGCCGGTCTTTCATCGCCGTGTCGTCCTGGTGCGGCCGCCGGTCGTCCTTCATCGTGTCGTCGTCGTCCATGCGCCGCCGCGGGTGGTCTACCGCACCCGGATCGTCTATCGGACGGCCGCGGTCACCCACCACCCGGTCGTCCATCACGCGGTGCACCATGCCCCGGCGATCCACTACAGCGGTCGCAATTGCGGCTGCCAGGATTAGCCGCGGGCGGCGCGCCGACCCTCGCCGGTGACGGGCGCGCGTCACGACCGTCTTGTCCCCGCCCGGCGGTCGGCGGCGATCGCGCCGCCCTTCAAAACCAGGGCGATCCGCTCGGGGTTCTGCAAGACTGCGATGTCGGCAAGCGGGTCGCCATCGACGACGACGAGATCGGCGAGCCTGCCCCGCTCGATCGTGCCAATGTCGCGCTCCAGACCGAGGCACTCGGCGGCCCAGCCGGTCGCCGCCTGCAAAGCCTGAAGCGGGGTCATGCCGGCCCGCACCAGACAGGCGAGTTCGAGCGCATTTGCCGGATGACCGTGCCCGCCGGCGTCGGTGCCGGCGGCGATCCGGACGCCGGCCGAGAGCGCCCGGCGCAGGCTCTCGTCGTGCGCCTCCTTGAGCGCCAAGGCGCGCTCGCGCACATGCGGCTGCGGCGATTTGCGGTGAAAGTCATAGACCGCAAAGGTCGGCACAAAAAAGATGCCGCGCGCGGCCATGCGGTCGAGCAGCGCCGGCTCCTCGGCGAGATAACAGCCGTGCTCGATCGAATCGACCCCGGCCTCGACCGCGATCCTGAGGCCCCGGCCGCCAAGCGCGTGGCACATAACGCGGCGGTCGAGCGCGTGCGCCTCCTCGACCAGAGCCTGCATCTCGTCGAGGTTGAAGGCGCCGTCGCGCGGCCCGTGTGCCGGGCGCGAACTGGCGCCACCGGTGGTTGCGCATTTGATCACATCGGCGCCGGCGCGCACCATCCGCCGCACTGCCGGGCGCACATCGGCGAGGCTCTCGATGATGCTGTCCGGCACCAGCGGGTCGCTTGGCCCGCAGCAGGCAAAACCGGACGGGCTGGTGCGGTCGCCGATCCCGCCGATCGGCGACAGGATGGCCAAGGACAGGACGAGCCGCGGCCCGCTGATCAGACATTCTTCGATCGCCCGCTTGAAGCCGGTATCAAGGCCCGCGGCGTCGCGCACCGCGGTGTAGCCGGCGGCGAGCGTCTGTTCGAGCACCCGCGCGGTGCGCAGGGTGCGGGTGCTCTGCGGCTCGTCGAGACCCCAGCGCCGGGCCAGATCGTAGCCGTGCATCGCCATATGGTCGTGACAATCAATGAGGCCCGGCAGCACCGTCATCCCGGCGATATCGATGATTTCCGCATCATCCGGCCAGCCCCCGGCGCCGCTCGTCACCCCCGCAATCCGCTCGCTCTGCACGACGATCGCGCGCCCCGTCACCGGCGCGGCGCCGGTGCCGTCGATCAATGTTCCCCCCGTGAGTACCTTGGTTCCGGCCATCGCTCCCTCCGCTGCGGCATCGTCTTCGCGCAAAGTAAGCCCGAAGCAAGACTATTGTGCAATCATGCCATCGACCGAGGCGCGCGCCGCTGCTACCGTGCCGAGCAAAGGACAAACTCAAGGGACTTGCCAGCCTTGAGAGGAGGCTTAACCAGCCTATTTGGCCGTTGAGAAGAAAGATGATTATACGGGTCTATAAAGTGGCAGATATAGTCGAGGGGATTGTCCCCTTCCAGCCCCCGCGAAAATTTAAACCCGGTGACCTTTACATGATAATTTGTGAAAATCTTATGCCTTTGCTTCCGGTATGATCAGCATGTTGTAGGTGAGTGGCCGGTTTAGGATCGCAAGACCGAGAAGGGAGCGGAAGGCGGCGTGCGGGGTGCGCCGGCGATTGAAGCGAAAGACGAATTCGTCGAGGTAGGACTGCAAGTGCTGGCGGCGCAGCCCGTGATAGACGCCCAAGCCCCAGACCTTGAGATTGGCGAAGATGCGGTGCCCCCAGGGCAGCACGACATGGGCGGTGATCCGGCCGATGACATAGGGGTCATGGCTGACGCCGGGCGCGCCGGAGTATCCCGACCATCCGTCGGTCTTGGCAATCGCACCGGGCGCGCGGTTGTCGGCCATGAAGAGATGCAGGCTCTCGGCCGAATAGTCGGAGACCACCGCAAGGCGGATGCGGCCGGCTCCGCCATCTGTGATCTCGACGGCGCCGGCAACCAGCATTTTACCTTGGTGACTGCACCCGCCGCCGCCGCTGAGCAGCTTGCCGCACAGCAGCCAGGCACTGCGATAGGAACCCAGCCCGAGCTGGCGTTGCAGTTGCCGGGCGGAGATGTCGTTGGAATGGGTGGCCATCAGATAGGCGGCCCAGAACCAGACGGTCAGCGGCAGCTTGGAGCCGTGCAGGATGGTTCCGGCGGTCACCGCGGTCTGCCGGCCGCAACCGGCGCATTCCCACGTGGCGGCCTTGGTTTGCAAGGGCCGCGCTTTGCCCCCACCGCAAGCGGGGCAGACAAAGCCTTGGGGACGGCGGCGCTGCCGGCAAACGGCGAGCCTGTCGCCGAGATAGTCCCAGAACGAGATGCCCAGCTTGGCGCAGGTCTTGGCCAGGCCGCGGAAGGCATCGCGGCAATCGCGGCCGGCAGCGCTGCGCGTGCCGCCGCTGATCTTGCGTTTGATGACTGGGGCGCGGATGTCGTTTTCGGAGCCGTTGGTGTGCAGCGGGATGTCCGGGCGGTCGAGCGCCATCGGCAATTCCGGCTTGTTGGCGCGCAGCCGCTCCAAGAGGCGGGCGCGCGCGGCAAAGCCGGTGCGCCGGCGGAATATGCGCTCAAAGCGGGCGCGCAATTCGCGGCGGCGGCGGGCCGTGGGGTCGTGGCAATAGGCCTTGAGGTCGGCATAGAACCACCCGATGAGGCAGCGCACCCGGTGCTGGGCGACGCGGGTCGGTGAAGGTGTCGAGCTTGTGCACCAGCCCCTCATGGTGAGCCTGTCGAACCATCGGCATGGACCCGGCACAGGGCATGCCGGCCGAGGGCGAATTGACCGGCATCGTCGCTAATGATGACCGTATCGGGGAGCAAGCCATGGGCCTTGATGCTGCCCCACAGCGCCCCTTCGGTGGCGATCTGCACCGGATCGGGGTTGACGGTGAGCGCGGCGAGGCCGAGCCGGCCGAGATGCGCCTGCCAGGCGGCTGCATCGGCAAAGCGCTTGTCCTCATGCCCGGCGAGTTGCTGGATCACCGGGCCGGTGAGCGCCCGGCGGCGCATGCAGCCGAGCGCCTCGGCATTGACCGCGTAATCCGCATGGCCCGCGCGCGGCAGTTCGAGAAAATTCAGCCGGCTCTTTGAGCCGGTAGTGCCGAACCAGGCGAAGCGGTCGTTGCCGATATGCGTGCAGAACCCGTTTGCCGCCTTGTGGCGCGCCCCGGTGTCCTCGACCGTGATCCAGACCGCACCGGCCAGGCCCGCACGCAGCGCCGCGCCGGCCTCCGCGCGGAAGCGGTCCTGGCGATCGATCAACAGCCGCACCACCCCGGTTTTCACCGGGGCAGGCTCTGCCGCTTGGAGACGGCAAGGCCGATCGCTGTCAGCAGCGCCACGAGCCGCGGCACGCTGACCTGACCGTGATGATCCTGCGCCAGCACAAAGCGGCGCCGCTCCGGTTCGAAATGGCCCGTGATCCCTGGCGGCAGCGGGGCCACTACGGTGCGACCCTCGCGGGTCACCCAGCGCTCGCGCTGGAACCGGAGGGCCAGCGGGCGCAGGACCAGATCCTGCACCAGATAGCTCTCATAGCCCTCACATGGGGGGCGTTCAGGTCAAGTTCGTCATCATTAGAGGCAGTTTTCAGAATTCGCGAGCGAGCTTGCCCGCAACCAGGAATATGCAAGCGCTCTGGAGCAAGGATTGGACGATGAAGCCGAGCCGGTCATAGCGCAGAGC